>JAWWPV010000964.1:0-3919 GCA_033854775.1 Trebonia sp. | reverse complement strand
CGAGCCTGTTAGGCCCGAGAAGCCCAGCAGGGTGTCTCAAGACCCCGTGATGACCCCGTGGTACCCCTCGCGGCGAACCTTCGCGTGCTCAGCTGCCAGAACGGCCCGCCCCCCAGGACCAGAGCTGAAAGGTTTCGCGTTGTGCAGGGCTGGGTGTACAGGTCGGACTCGAAGCTTTCCACCTCCACTGGGGCAGCGACGTGGCCACCTATGAGAACTACGCCCGACACCTCGGGTTCGACCCACCCGCGGAGCAACCCGAGCCACCCACACCGACAGGAGCGCTGGAATGAAGAAGTTCGTCGTGCTGACCTACGGATTCACCCCGCCGACCGACGAGATCAAGCAGGAGTGGGGGGCGTGGTTCTCCTCGGTCGGATCCAGACTCGTTGACCCGGGAAGCCCGTTCGGACAGGGTGTCGAGCTCACCAATGCTGGCCGCACCGACCTCACTCTCGAGTCACCCTCGCCTCTGGTCGGCTATTGCATCCTCAACGCCGACAGCCTCGACGAAGCCGAGCGACTCGTCAGCAGCATGCCGATCATCGACAGCGTGCGCGTCTACGAAGCCCACTCCATGTAGTCAGGACAATCACCAGAGGGCGTGCAAACCCGAACCGCACGGCACCGCCTCGGACTGCGCCCTCAACTTCCCCGTCGCTGGGACATTGACGTGACTTGGGCGAGGGTCTTCCGTCCGCGACACCGCCGCCGACCCGACCCCGTGCTCGAGATGCCGTTGCCTGATCCAGGCGCCGTCATAGCCGAGTCGTTCGCCGTACTCGAACAGCTGCAGCGTGTCTTCAAGTCCCGCGTAGGGATCGTCGTCGGCACAGTTGCCCGGCGCCAGGAACGCCAGGGAGGTAATCCTGGGCGCCACAGCGCGGTTCATAGGCGCGGGCGGATCAGCGGCGCTCGTCCGGGATCTTCTCTCCGGCCTCGATCGCCACCGGCAGCCGGTTCTCCAGCGGCGGCAGCGGGCAGGTCGCCAGGTCTGTGTAGGCGCAGGGCAGGTTGGTTGCGCGGTTGAAGTCCAGCACCACCCGCCCGTCTGGCCCCGGCGCTTCCAGCTGCAGGGCCCGGTTGGCCGCGTACGTCGTGACCCCGGAGGTGGCGTCGGTGAACAGCACGATCAAACTGCCCGGACCACGACCGGGAAAGGCCGTAAGGCTCAGCGGCTGGCCGTCCAGCTCGAACTCGATCCGCCCGGGAGCGTCGTAGACGTGCTGGAGCCCGTCCACAGCCGCGCCCACCGTGGTCGGTCGCGGCTCGGCGAACGGCACATAACGGCCGGTGACGGCCCACCGCGGATGCGGCGGGTAGGCCGGCGTGCCGACGAACTGAACACGGAGCGGGCTGTCCGGGTGGCGCGGGCGGACGATGTCGTGCCCGCCCCGCTTGGCCACCTCGATCACCGCGTCACCCCAGCCCGCGTTAGCCCCGCCCCGCTCGGGAATCGTCCCGAACGAGTACCAGCCACGCACCGCGGCACCGCCGATCGCCAGCTCCTCGCCGTCGGTCAGCTCGACGATCACGCCGTCCCGGCCCGTGTGCCAGGCACCCGGAGCGTCGTCGAACCGCTGCGGCGTCTCGGTGAGCCAGTGCAGGCTGGTGATGGCCAGGAAGCCGTGCGGGTCGGCCAGCCGGGCCTCCTGGTCGGCATGCCAGGCCTGCCAGGCCGCCGTGAACTCGCCGAGGTCGGCTCCCTCCGGGGGCGTGGCTTGATCCTGGACAGTCATTGGCGGTCTCCTTTCCCGCGGGGATACCAGCCCGGGGCCGGCCTCCCGGCGCCGCCGTCGGCGCCGGATCAGAATGTGGGGGTCGGGTTGAGCGTGGACTTGGAGTTGGGAGTCGGCTAGGAAAATATCTAATTTCCATCTTAATACTAGGTTTTATGGCCGACCAGAACACACTTCGCCGCCAGGGTACCGGGCTCTTCGCCTCCGCCCCTGCCGCCGCAAGCCCCGGCTACAGGCTGTTCGCCCCGCTGACCGGGACCAGTCAGGCTTACCTGGTCGGGCTCGACGGGACGGTGGCGCACCAGTAGGACCTGCCGTACCGGGACGTCACGCGCGCTCCTGCCGAACGGCAACCTCGCCTACTACGGCGCTCTGCCGGACGTGCTGTTTCCGATGTGGCTCAATACCACGGCGGCGCGCAGGCATCTTGGCGGCCGATGGCGCGTTGTTCATTCGCCGGTGCATCAGTAACGATCGGTCAGGTGCCGCACTCGCCGGCCAGCGGGTTGTGGCGGATGCCGTCAGGAGCGCGGAAGATGACCGTAGCTAGCGGAGTGGTCACGCGTGACGTCCTCATGATGCCGGGCGGACAGCGGGTTCTGGGGCACGCGCTGGAGTTCGGCCGCGACCCGCTCGCGTTGTTCCAGCGGGCGAGGGAGCACGGCGATGTGGTTCGCATCCGATTCGGGCCGTTCCGCGTTTACATACTGAACAGTCCGAGCGCCATCAGGCAGGCGCTGGTCGGCGAGGCCAGGAAGCTGAGCAAGGGCCTCAACTTCGGCCGGACCAGGCGGCTGATAGGCAGCGGGCTCGTGATGTCTGAAGGCGAGAGCCATCACCGGCAGCGGCGCCTCATGCAGCCAGCGTTCCATCGCACCGAGATCGCCCGCTACGTGGGCACGATGCGCGATGTCGCGGTGCCGCGCATCAGAGCATGGCCAGACGGCGGGACGCTTGCCTTCGACCGGGAGATGCGGTCGATCACGCTCACCGTGCTGGCCAGGACGCTCCTTTCCAGCGACATCGGCGCGGATGCGATCGATGAGATCGAGCGACTCCTGCGGGTGCTCCTCTCCGAACTCGTGGCCCGGGGGATCAGCGCGAATGTTCCGGGGCTCGCGTGGGTGCCGACTCGGTCCAACCGGCGGTTCAGCGCGGCCAACCGGCGCCTGCGCGCCCTGCTGACAGACGTCATCGACGCGTACCGGAGGGTGGGGGCGGACCATGGCGACCTGATCTCGATCCTCATGCGCGCCCGCGACGACGACACCGGCGCGGGGATGACCAACGAGCAGTTGCGCGACGAAGCGACAACGCTCGTCATCGCGGGTTCCGAGACGACGGGGAACACCATCGCCTGGGCCTGCTATCTGCTGGCTCAACACCCGCGGATCCAGGAGCGGCTCCAGCAGGAAGTCGACCTCGTGCTAGCCGGTGCCGATCCCGACTACGAGACCCTGAGCAGGCTGCCCTTCACCCGCGCCGTGATCACCGAGACGCTGCGTCTTTACAGCCCGGTCTGGATACTGCCCCGCCGGGCGCTCGTCGATGTTGAGCTGGGCGGTCACCTGCTCCGGGCAGGAAGCAGGATCTTCTTCAGCCCGTACGCGCTCAACCGCGACGCTCGGCTGCACCGCGATCCCGACCGTTTCGATCCGGACCGGTGGGCCACCGACTACAGCAAGAGCGATATGCGAGCAACGTTCTTCCCGTTCGGCCAGGGCATCAGGAACTGCATCGGCGAGGGGTTCGCCTGGACCGAGTCAACCCTGTTGCTCAGCGTGATCGCCGCCCACTGGCAACTGCGGCTCGCCGACGGCGCCGCCGTGCGCCCCGTGGTCAGCAGCACTCTGGTGCCGAGCGAACTACCGATCATCGTGACCCGCCGCCGTTAGCATGCGTCGGCCCCCGCAGGCGGTCCAGGAGGGCGCTCGCCCACGGCCAGATCGTGTAACTGCGAGGACGAAAGCCCGCGCGCGCCCCTGGCGTCGTTGATCCGGCGCTGCCGCCGCAGCCACTACGAGCTGCGCGAGTAGAGGCTGACCCCGTAGGGGCCCTGGTGGTCGCAGGGGACGCTTTTACTCGCAGCCTGCAGCCTCAAGTCCGGGGACGGATTGTGTCCCTCGGGACTTGAACCCCCATGTGTCCGAGGTCCGAGTCGCCGCTTACGTACATGCTTA
>JAWWPV010000963.1:0-9805 GCA_033854775.1 Trebonia sp. | reverse complement strand
TCACCAACGTCACGCCGGACAGCCACCAGCCGTACGTCGGCCTGTCGGCCTTCGCGCACAAGGCCGGGCTGCACGCCTCGGCGATCAGGGTCGACCCGATGCTCTACCAGCACATCGACCCCGCGCTGGTCGGCAACGACATGCGCATGCTCGTCTCCGACATGGCTGGCCGCGCCTCGATCGAGCTCAAGGGCCGTGAGCTCGGCTTCGACCTGTCCGGCGACAAGGAGGTCATCGGCCGGGTCACCGACAAGGTCAAGTCGCTCGAGGCGAAGGGGTACTCCTTCGAGGCCGCGGACGCGAGCTTCGAGCTGCTGCTCCGCGACGAGCTCGCGGGGGAGCGCAGGCGGCACTTCACCGTCGAGTCCTGGCGGGTGATCGTGGAGCAGCGCGAGGACGGCCCCATGTCGACAAGCAAGGTCACCAGCGAGGCCACGGTCCGCTTGGAGGCCAAGGGCGAGCGCGTCGTCGCGGTCGGCGAGGGCAACGGCCCGGTGAACGCGCTCGACCGCGCGCTGCGCGCCGCCCTGGAGCAGACGTTCCCCGAGCTGGCCACCCTGGAGCTGACCGACTACAAGGTCCGCATCCTCGAGGGCTCGGCGGGCACCGGCGCGATCACCCGGGTGCTCATCGAGTCGAGCAACGCCGACGGCGACACCTGGTCGACGGTCGGCGTGGACGAGAACGTGATCTCCGCGTCCTGGCACGCCCTGGAAGAGGCGGTCACCTACGGCCTGCTCCGCGCCGGCCGCGTCCCCGAATAAGCCCAGAGGCGCGCCCCGGAGCGCCGTGTACCCACGGCGCTCCGGTCCCGCCGTGTCCCTTACTGGCTCACAAGGCACATCAGGGAACGGCGGACGCTGTCACCCGGTCGGCCCACAAGGCACGCCTGGGCGGCGGCGACAGCGGGAGCCACAACCCCCGGCACCACCGCTGCGCCTTCGGGCGGCTGACACTACTGATGTGGGATACAAAGGGCCCCCGCGGGGCCCTTTGTATCCCACATCTTTGCTCAGGCCGGCAGGCGGGCGGTATCCGCGGCATCGACGGAGGGCGGTTCGCCGTTATTGTGGCGTAGTGCGAAGTTCTGCGAGCTCGGCCCGGATTGCGATCTCGGCGCACTTCCTAGTCATGGGGCTGACCGGCGGGGTGTGGATGGCGCGCATCCCATCCGCCAAGTCACAGGTGCACCTGTCCGACGGAACCCTCGGCATCGCGCTCCTCGCGGTCCCCGTCGGGCTGGTGCTCGGCGCGGCCCTGGCGGAGCGGCTCGTCGACCGGGTGGGCAGCCGCGTGCTCTGCCGGATCTGCGGCGTGGGCAGCTGCGCGGCGGTCGTGACCCCGGGCCTGGCCCACACCCTGCCGGAGTTGATGGCGGGGCTGTTCGTCATCGGCGTCGTCGGCGGAACCCTCGACGTCGCGCAGAACGCCCAGGGCGTCCGCGTCGAGGCCGCCTACGCCAGGCCCGTGATGACGTCGATGCACGCCTTCTACAGCCTCGGCGCCATCGTCGGCTCGCTGGCCGGCGGCGGCCTCGCCTGGGCCGGCGTCGGGCTGCTGCCCTCGCTGGCCGCCGTCGGCGTGGCCGGCGCGCTCATCGACGGCACCGCTGGCCCCTGGCTCCTCACCGAGAACTCCCGCAACAGCACCCCAAGCGGCCCAACCCTTGCCGCCCCAGGACCGAATCAGCCCGATGGCCCCCAGGGCCAGCTCTATTGGCCCGATGGGCCCCCGGACCAGAACCCTCTTGGCCTTATGGCCCCGAGGGCCAAGTCGGGCGAGTCACCGTTTTCGCCGTCAGTCCCTAGCGTCACGGAAAACACGCCGGACGCGCGGAAGCGGGTGCGGCGCGTCGTCCTAGCGCTTGGCGTGCTCGGCGTGTGCGGCCTGGTGGGGGAGGGCGCGGCGGGCGACTGGTCGGCCGTCTACCTCAAGGACAACCTGGGCACGAGCGCGGGTTTCGCCGCCCTCGGCTTCGCCGCGTTCTCGGTCACGATGACCCTTGGCCGCGCAGTCGGCGACCGGCTGATCCACCGGTTCGGCGTCGTCTCCGTCATCCGGGCCTGCGGCCTGATCGCGACCGCCGGCCTGGCGGTGGCCCTCGCCACGCCGGTCCCGGCCGTCGCCATCGCAGGCTTCACCGCCTTCGGCGCGGGCCTGTCCATCGTCGTCCCCCAGGTCTTCGCGGCGGGCGGCCGCGCCGACCCGTTCCGCCCAGGCTCCGGCCTGGCCAAGGTCGTCGGCTTCGGCTACACCGGCATGGCGGCGGGCCCGGCGATCATCGGCCTGGTCGCCAATAAGATCGGCCTCCACCTAGCCCTCCTCATCCCGCTCGCCCTCGCCGCATGGATCGTGGTCGCCGCCCCCGCCCTGCGCGCCCCCCAAACCACCGGCCACGATCGCCACCCTTCCCCAGCGACCAGGACCACCGCCTGACCCCGCGCCCGCAGGGCAACGGGACGCGGCGCGAGCAAACCACGCACCCGTTCGGACTAACGCGCGGACCCGATCGCATGCCGGACAGCTTCGGGCATACCTTAAGCACATGGATGACAAAGAGATCATGTCGCGGATCAGTGAGCTGATTGATACCGAGCACGAGTTGCGGGGCCAGATCCAGCGGGGCGAGCTGAGCTCGGAACAGGAGCGGGAGCGTCTTCGTTCGACTGAAGAGGCGCTTGACCAGTGCTGGGATTTGCTGCGCCAGCGCCGGGCGAAGCGGGAGTTCGGGGAGAGCCCGGAGGACGCGGCGGCCCGGCCGTCGTCTGAGGTGGAGGGATATCAGCAGTGATCCCCAGCGGGACGACCCCCTCCCCCCGGGCATAAGCTGCGGCGTTTCTCAGTTCGGTTTCGCGCAAGTAGGCTCGAAAGCGACAGCGAGCAAAGGAGCATCGTGCGTATCGCGAGGTTCGCCAAGGGCGAAGGTGTGGCCTATGGCGTGGTTGAAGGTGAGAGCGGGCAGCCGCAGACGATCGCGGAGCTGTACGGGCACCCGTTCGGGGTCGACCCGGCGGGCGTGCAGTTTACCGGGAACCGCTATCCCCTCGCCGAGGTACGGCTGCTTGCCCCGGTCCTGCCGTCCAAGGTGGTGGCGATCGGCAAGAACTACGCTGAGCACGTCAAGGAGATGGGTGAACTATTCGCGGGCAGCGAGCTGCCCGCCGAGCCGATCCTGTTCCTCAAGCCGTCGACGTCGGTGACCGGCCCCGGTGACCGCATCGCCTACCCGGTGAAGATCACTGACCGGGTGGACTATGAGGGGGAGCTTGCCGTCATCATCGGCAGGCTCTGCCGGGAGGTGCCGCGGGAGCGGGCAGCCGATGTCATCTTCGGCTACACCTGCGCCAACGACGTGACCGCGAGGGACCTCCAGGTCAAGGACGGGCAGTGGACGCGGGCGAAGGGCTTTGACACGTTCTGCCCGCTTGGACCGTGGATGGAGACCAGTGCCGACCCCGCCGACCTGGGCATCACGACGACGGTGAACGGGTCGGTCAAGCAGCACGCGCGCACGTCGGAGCTGCTGTGGGACGTGCCGTCGCTGGTTGAGTACGTGTCGTCGGTGATGACCCTGCTGCCGGGCGACGTGCTGCTGACTGGCACCCCGGAGGGCGTCGGCCCGCTGACCGACGGCGACGAGGTGTCGGTGACGGTCGAGTCGATCGGGACGCTGACCAACCGGGTGGTTATCCGCGACTGACGGCCGTCGCGGAGAGCAGCTCCCTGGTATAGGGGTGACTCGGCGACCGGAAGACCTGCTCGCGGGTGCCGGTCTCGACGATCTCGCCGCTCCGCATGACCGCGATTCGGTCGCAGAGATAATGCACGACCGCGAGGTTGTGCGAGATGAACAGGCAGGAGAAGCCGAGGTCGCGCTGCAGGTCGGCGAACTGGTTGAGGATGGCGGCCTGCACCGAGACGTCGAGCGCCGAGGTGGGCTCGTCCGCCACCAGCAGCAGCGGCCGGGCGATCAGGGACCTGGCCAGGCCGGCCCGCTGGCGCTGCCCGCCGGACAGTTCATGCGGATACCTGCCGCGTAGCTCCGCGGAAAGGCCGACCTGGGCGAGCATCTCGTCTACCTCGGCGTTGAGCTTCCGCCGTGACACCGGCCGCACGTGCCGCTGGGCGCGGAGCGGGGCGGCGACGATGTCGGCGACCTTCATCCGGGGATTCAGCGACGAATAGGGATCCTGGAACACCATGTGCATCTTCGGCCGCAGTGACATGAGCTTGCGCCGGGAAAGGTGCGTGATGTCGGTCCCATCGAGGGCGATCGCGCCGGCGTCCGGTTCGAGCAGGCGCAGCACGCAGTGCGCCACGGTGGTCTTCCCGCTGCCGGACTCGCCAACGAGGCCGACGATCTCGCCGCGCCCGATCATCAGGTCGACGCCAGCCACCGCGTGCACCGCGCCGCCGCCGGCCGAGCGGGGCACGCCGAACGCCTTGCGCAGGCCAGTCACCGTGAGCGCCGGCGGCTCGCCGCTTGTGTTCGTGCCGCTTGTGTTCATGTCGCCTGCGGGAGTGGCGCGGTCTCCTGCGCCGGATCGGGGATGCGGTCGAGGACGCAGGCGGCCTGGTGTGCCTCATCCGGCGCGCCGGCCCGCGTGACCTGGCGGAGGGCTGGCTGGGCGGTAAGGCAGCGGGGCTCGGCGTGCGCGCAGCGCTCACTGAACACGCAGTGCACGGGCTCCGCGCGCAGCAGCGGCACCTGACCAGCGATCGGCGTCAGCCGCCGGGTATCGGCGCTGCTGCCCGGCTGCGGCACCGCGCCGAGCAACCCGGTCGTGTACGGGTGCGCCGGCGACGCGAGCAGCTCGGCGGTCGGCGCCTGCTCAAGCACGTGCCCGGCGTACATCACCACCACCCGGTCGGCCATGCGTCCGACCACGCCGAGGTCGTGGGTGATGAGCAGCACCGACATGCCAAGTGAGACGCGCAGGTCCCGCAGCAGGTTGAGGATCTGAGCCTGGATCGTCGGGTCAACCGCGGTGGTCGGCTCGTCGGCGATCAGCACGGCGGGGCCGCAGGCAACGGCCATGGCGATCATGACCCGCTGCCGCATCCCGCCGGACAGCTGGTGCGGGTAGGAACGCAGTTGACGCGTCGCGGACGGCATCCGGACTAGGTCGAACAGCTCGAGCACCCGGGACCTAGCGTCCTTCCCAGACAGCCCCTGGTGCCTGCGGAGCACCTCGGCGACCTGGTAGCCGACGGTCAGTGACGGGTTGAGCGAGGTCATCGGCTCCTGGAAGATCATGGCGATCGACGCGCCGCGGATGTCGCGCAGCCGCCGCTGCGAGGCCCCGCGTAGTTCTTCGTCACGGAACCAGACGCGCCCGGCCACCCTGGCGCCCGGCGGTTCCAGGCCGAGCACGGACAACCCGGTCAGCGTCTTGCCCGACCCCGACTCGCCGACGATGGCGAGCACCTCGTTGCCGCGCAGCGAGAACGACACTCCGTTCACCGCGAGAACCGGGCCGTGGGCCGTGCGGAAGCTAATCCGCAAGTCCTCGATCCGCAGCAGCGGGCCCTTGTTCACAAGCTCCGCGTTCATCATCTCCCCCGGGGGTTGAGCGCGTCGGTGATGCCGTCCCCGAGCAGGTTGAAGCAGAACGCCGTGAGGAAGATCGCGGCTCCTGGGAAAACCCCGAGCCACGGGGACTGGTACAGGTACTGCTGCGCCTGTGCGAGCATCCCGCCCCAGTCCGCGGTGGGCGGCTGGACGCCGAGGCCGAGGAACGACAGGATCGCGGCGCCGACGATCGAGGTCGGGATGGCGACCGTGGTCTGCACGGTTACCGGGCGCAGCACGTTCGGCAGGATCTGCCGCCGCAGGATCGCCAGGTCGCTCTCACCGTTTACCAGTGCCGCCTGGACGTACTCCAGGCCGCGTATCTCAAGCGTCGCGCCGCGGGCGATTCTGGCGATCACCGGCACCTGCGCGACGCCGAGGGCGAGGACCGCTGTCCACAGCGTGGGCTGGTAGATCGCGGCAAGGCCGACGGCGAGCAGCAGGAACGGGAAGGCGAGCAGCACGTCGGCGATCCGCATCAGCAGCATGTCGACCGGGCCGCGGAAGTACCCCGCGATCATCCCGTACGGCAGCCCGACCGCCGTGCCGAGCAGCGTGGACACGATCCCCACGGCGAGCGTGGTGCGCGCACCGTACAGCATTCGGGACAGCACGTCCCGGCCCAGCTGGTCGGTGCCGAGCAGGTGGTGCGCCGTCCCCGGCGGGGCGAGCACGAGGTTGAAGTTCACCGCGTCCGGGTTGTAGGGCGCGACCAGCGGGCCGAATATCGCGACAAGCACGACGATGAGCGCGCCCACCGCGCCGGCGATCGCCAGCGCGCTGAACCGGGGCCGGGCCCTGGCGGCTTTTAGTGACCTGACGATCCGCGCCGCGGCCCGCGCGCTGACCGGTGTCGGCATGCCCGGCCCGGCGACCCCAGCGGTCACGTGGTCCCCCCCGCGACGGTGACCCGCAGCCGGGGATTGATAAGCGTGTAAGACAGGTCGGTGAGCAGGTTCACGATGATGTACCCGGCGGCGATCAGCAGCACCGCCCCCTGCAGCGTCGGGTAATCACGCTGGTAGACCGAGTCGAGGGTGAGCTGTCCGATGCCGGGGATGTTAAAGACCTCCTCCACGGTCACGACGCCGGCGATGAGCCCGCCGAGCTGCAGCCCCACCACCGTGATCACGGTGATGAGGCTGTTGCGCAGCGCGTGGATCCAGATCACCTGCACTTCGCGCATGCCCTTGGCGCGGGCGGTACGCACGTAGTCGGAACCGAGCGCCTCGATCATCGCGGCCCTGGTCTGCCGCATGATCACCGCGGCGAGGCCGGTGCCGAGCACGATCACGGGCATGACCATGTGCAACAGGTTCTCGCCGATCCCGCCGCTGAGCGGCACGAACCCGCCGGACGGCAGCACGTGCAGGTGGACCGCGAAGATCAGGATGCCCAGGATGCCGACCCAGAAGTGCGGCAGCGACAGGCCGCCGAGAGCCGCCGTGCTCGCAACCCAGTCGGTGAGACGCCCTGGCCGCACGGCGGCGGCGACCCCGGCGGGGACGCCAAGCGCGATCGCGAACAGGAGCGAGAGCACCCCGAGCTCTAGGGTTATCGGTATGCGCTGCTCAAGCTGGGTGGCCACCGGGATGTCGGTGATCGGCGAGGTGCCAAGCTGCCCGCTCAGCACCTGGCCGATCCACCGGGCGTACTGCACCGGCAGCGGCTGGTTGAAGCCGTAGCGTGCCATGGTGGCGGCGAGCGCCGCCGGGCTGGTGGAGTCGGCCGACAGCGCCGTCGCCGGACCACCAGGGAGCGCGTGTACCGCGCCGAACACCACGATCGTCGCCAGCAGCAGGGTGACGAGCGCGATGACGACGCGGCGCGCGATAGCCCAGGACAATCAGCTCACCGACGCGTACGCGAGCCGGATCAGCGCGTCGGGGAAATACTGCACTCCCGTGACGGTCTTGCTGACGCCGAGGTAGTACTTGGGGTCCCACAGGTAGATGATGTTGAGCTCTTGCTGCATCAGCTGTACGGCCTGCGTGTAGAGGGCCTTCCGCTGCGTGGTGGAGGTGGACGCGCGGGCCTGGAGGAGCAGGTTGTCCAGCGCTGAGTAATCCGCACCCGTGTAGTTGAGAGCGGATTGCGGGTACCAGTCGTTGAAGGTGTTCTGGTCCGGGTCGACCCGGCCCGACCAGCCGACGACGTACATCTCAAACTGGCCGGCCGCCGCTCTGCTGAGGCTGGTGGTGAACTCAAGCGGCTGCAGGGACACGTCGAAGCCGGCCTGCGCGCCCATCGACTGGATGATCGAGCCGATTTGCAGGTCAAGCGGGTCGTTCGCCAGCATGAGCGAGACGTGGATCGGCGTCTTGAGCCCGGTGGCGGCGATGAGCTTCTTGGCCTCGGCGATGTTCTGCGAGGTGCAGGGCACGTTCACCGCCCACGGGCTGTTCGACGGGATCGGTGAGCAGCTAGCTGAGTAGAGCCCGTTGAAGGCGACCTTGTTTAGCTCCGCGCGGTTCAGCGACAGTTCGAATGCCTCGCGCAGCGTGGGGTGGGTGGCGAACGGGTTGTTCGCGGTGCCGTAGGTCTTGAGCGACCCGTTCACGTTGCCGGTGTTGATGTCAAGGCCCTCGTAGCCGAGCGAGTTCTGGGCTTCCAGGGTGACGCTCGAGTTGTTCTGCAGCGACTGCACGTCCTGCGGCGCGATCTCTTCGCCGGTCTGGATCTGGCCGGATGACAGGTCGGCCGCCATCGTGCTCTGGTCCGTGATTACCTCGAAGGTGACCGTGGCCAGGTGCACGTCGGCCTTGCCGTAGTAATACGGCGACTTCTTCAAGATGATCGTGTCCAGGCTGGGCCGGGAGGAGAACTGGAACGGCCCGACGCACACTGGGTCCTGCGCGAAGTTGTTGCCGAGCTTCTTGAGCTGCGCCGGGGAGAGGATCATGCCGGCCCGATCGGCGAGGATGGACGTCAGCGGGGCGAACGGCTTGGATAGGTGCAGCACCACGGTGTACGGGCCGGTCACGTCGACGCTCTGCAGGCCGTGCAGTTCGGCGGCGCGCGCGGACTCCGGATCGGTCAGGTAGTGCTCCAGCGTGGTCTTCACCGCCGCGGCGTTGAACGATGTCCCGTCGTTGAACAGGACCCCTTGCTTGAGCTGAATGGTGTAGGTCAGCCCGCCGTCGCTGATGACCGGGAGCGACGTGGCGAGCTGGGGCCCGACGTTCAGCTGCGCGTTGATGTCATACAGCTTCTGGCACATGTTGGCGAACACCGTGCGCCCGTCGAAGGTGGAACCCGTCGTCGGGTCGAGGGCGTCAGGCGCTGCAGCGAGGCCGACGGTGATGTTGCCCGACCCGGCGGCGGCGGCGGTGGAACCGCTCCCCGTGCTGCTGCTGCTGGTGGTGGCCGGCGCGGTGCAGGCGGCGAGCCCGGCGAAGAGCGCGACGGCCGCAGCAATCAAGTAATAAGGAAAGGCCCGGCATCGTCCGGCCTTCAGCCGTGTATTCACCATACAGACATGATTAGCCCGCGGCGCAAAAATGATAAGTACGTGATTTGTTAAATTTGATCAACTATGAGCACATGGTTGCTGGCGAGCCACGCTAATCACACGCGTACACACCGACACCAGCAAGACGCGGCTATGCCGGGAAGTGCCGTCGCAGGTGCTTCAGCTGTGGCTCGGCGTGCGCGTGCGGCACGCTGTGCCCGCTGTACGGGTACACGATGATGTCCTTGTCCGCATTTACCTCGTTATAGGCGGCGAAGACCGTCGACGGCGGGCAGATGTCGTCCATCAGCCCGACGCTGACCAGCGTCGTCGCGGTGATCCGGCGGGCGAGCAGCGCGCAGTCGACGTAGCGCAGCGTGTTCAGCGCCGCATCGATGAGCGCGACGTTCTCCGCGAGGAACTCCGGGATCTCGGTGTACGGTGCGCGCGGCGCGAGGGTGATCGCCCGCTGGATGTCACAGAGGAACGGGACGTCCGCGTGGCACACGCTGACCGCGTCCCGGTGCAGCGCCGCGGCGGCCAGCGCGAGCCCGCCGCCTTGGCTGCCTCCGGTGACGGCGACGGTCCTGCCCGCTCCCGCGAGCTCAAGCGCGACGTCCACGGCGAGCGCCGCGTCCGTGAACATCCTGTTGTAGTAGTAGTCCTCAGGCGAGGCTTTGGCCCTGGTCTTCATGAGCGAGTTCTCCGGGGCCGTGCCGACCGGGGCGTCCGGCGTCGCCCCGGTTGTCCAGTTGCCGCCCTGGCCACGGATGTCGTTGACG
>JAWWPV010000962.1:0-2749 GCA_033854775.1 Trebonia sp. | reverse complement strand
GTAGGCGCCATGGCGCCTACAGCGATCCACCATCATCCGCCCGGCCGGCCGGCGCGAGCGCTTCTTGCTGTTATCTTTCTAGGCGCGAGCCTGCCGGGTACAACGAAGCGCGGCTGGCGGGTGCGTGCCGGTTAGGCCGGGTCGACCGTGATCTCGGCGCGGTCCGGGTAGAAGGCCAAGTGGCCGGCGATCTCCGCGACCGACGGGTATGGGTGCTCATATACCCAGATAACGTCCTTCTCGGTGCCACCATCTGGGGCGTTGACGGTGTAGTAGCTGGCGTCGCCCTTGTACGGGCAGTAGCTCTGGGTGGTGGTGCGGTCCAGCAGCGACTGGTCGACGTCGGCGAGCGGGATGTACTGGACGACCGGGTAGGACGCCTCGGCCAGGGACAGCGCGTTGTCGGTCTGTGCGACGACGGTGCCGCCGACGCGCACGGTTACCCGTGAGCTCGTGGGACGGATGGTGATCGGGTGGCTGGCGTCCGGAATCTTCGCAGTCCGGGTCATGGGAACTCCCTGTGGGTAGGCCACTGTCAGTACGGTAACCCATGGGGCAGCCACGGCCATTCCGCCGTGTTGTTCGCTGCTGATTGCGTTCGTGGATTTGTGGAAGGGACGCGCCTGCCGTGTTCGTGCTCGTGTCTGGAAGTGACGCCGAAGCCCGGGCTTCTGTCGAAGATCCGGGGAACCTGCGGCAACTGCACGCCGAGTTCCGCGGCGTGGGCGATGACGCGGCGACCGCGGCCCTGACCGCCGCGGGCCTCGGCACCGTGGACGGCGATCACGCCTGGCTCGACGCCGGCGCGCTGCGCGCCGCGGGCGACGGCTCCGCGGCCTGGGTCGCCGGGTTCGACGGGATGCTGGCATACGCGGCGGGCCAGGGCTGGGCCAGCGAGGACCTCGCCCGCGTCCGGGCGCACATCGTCCGCTCCTGATCGCGCCGCGCGTTGGGTTGCCTGGCTGAGGGGAAGCGATGATCGAGATCGTCTTTGAGACGCATTCGACGACTGAGGACAACGAGGCCGGGCGGGCCACCGGGTGGCTGCCTGGGCGACTGTCGCCGGTTGGCCGCGTGCAGGCCGCTGAGCTGGGTGAGCGGCGGCGGGCGGACGGGATCGAGGCGGTGTTCTGCTCGGACCTGGGCCGGGCGGTGGAGACCGCGACTATCGCCTTCGAGGGGTCCGGCATCCCAGTGCTGCATGACTGGCGGCTGCGCGAGTGCGACTACGGGGCGCGCAACGGCATGCCGGCGGCGGAACTGCACGCGCACCGGACGGAGCACCTGGACGTGCCCTATCCGGGCGGGGAGAGCTGGCGGCAGGCGACCGAGCGGGTCGGCCGGTTCCTCACCGACCTGCCGCTGCGCTGGGCCGGGCGGCGGGTCGTCGTCATCGGGCACGTCGCGACCCGGTGGGGCCTGGACCGCTTCATCGGCGGCGCCGGGCTCGCGGACCTGGACGCGGCGGACTTCGGCTGGCAGCGTGGCTGGGAGTACGTGATGAGCTCGGCCAGTGAGGCGCGGATCACGTGACTGGCGGGCCTGACGGGCTCGGGTGGTCGCCTAGGATTTCCCTTGCCCCCCTTGTGATGCTGACGTGACTGGCAGGTACTGACCGCTCTTATGGATGTGCAGACGTTCGCGGCCCCGCCAGTGCTTGAACTTCAGGACGTTACCTACCGCAGGGACGGCAGCGAGATCATCCGCGGCGTCAGCTTCACGGTGCGGGCGGGCGAGCACTGGGCCATGCTCGGACCGAACGGTGCGGGCAAGAGCACGCTGCTCGGGTTCTGCGGCGCGGTCACCCACCCGACCTCCGGGTCGGTGCACGTGCTCGGGAAGCAGCTCGGGCGGGTCGAGTTGCAGGCCCTGCGCCGGGCGATCGGGCACGTCAACCCGCGTCATCCGCTGCGCTCGCCGCTGCCGGCCCGCGACATCGTGCTCACCGGCCTCACCGGCACCATCGAGGTGGCGCCACGCTGGCAGCCGACGCCGGAGGAAGCCGGCCGGGCCGATGACCTGATCGAGTCGCTCGGCCTCGGCGGCAAGGCGGCGTTCCGGTGGAACGTCCTGTCCCAGGGTGAGCGGGGCCGCGTCCTCATCGCGCGGGCGCTGGTCGGCGAGCCACGGCTGATCTTGCTCGACGAGCCGTCGACCGGCCTCGATATCGCGGCGCGCGAGCAGCTGCTCGAATCCATCGACCTGCTCACCGAGACGCACCCGGACGTCGCGTCCGTGCTGGTGACGCACCACCTGGAAGAGCTGCCTTCCTCCACCACCCACGCGCTGCTGCTCGCGGACGGCCTGGTCGTGTCCGCCGGGCCTGCCGAGGACGCGATCACGTCCGAGCATGTGTCCGCCGCCTTCCGGCACCCGATCGAGGTCCGCTTCGATGAGGGCCGGTGGCGTGCGCGCGCCGCGAGCAGGCAGCGCGCCGGCGCCTGATACCCGCCTGCGCCCGGCCAGGGTGGTTGACGTCACGTTCGGGCGGCGACCCCTGGGGGCCCCGAGGGCCAAGACCGTCGTGGCTCGCGGGGCCCTAGGACCAATAGACCGGTGCCGCGGGGCCCGAGGGCCAGAACAGGTCTGGCCCTCGGGGCCATAGGGCGAACTCCCCGCGCGCGGGGAGCGGCCCGGCGGCCGACTTGCCTTAGACAGATCGGTCTGTTTTAATGAGGGGCCAGGAATAGACAGATTAGTCTACCCAGCGGATAGGGACCGGGGAGCCAGCGTCATGAACCAGGATTGG
>JAWWPV010000961.1:0-7084 GCA_033854775.1 Trebonia sp. | reverse complement strand
CCTCCGCCGAGTTCGAGAAGGCCAGCGTCCGCGCCGAGGCCGAGCGCGAGGCGGCCAGGGTCAAGGCCGCGGCCGAGCGGGAGCGCGATGACATCGTCCGGGCCGCCCGCCGCGAGGCCGAGGAGATCCGCCGACGCGAGCAGTTCCTGCTTGAGCAGTCTGAGACGTTGCGCTCCCAGGCCGAGGCCGACCTCGAGGTCGAGCTCGCCGACCGCCGCGCCGAGGCGGAGCGGCTCGACGTGGAGCGGCTCGACGACGCGCAGGAGGCCACCCGCAAGCTCGTCGAGGAAGCCGAGCGGCGGGCCGCCGACGCCGAGAAGCGCGCCGCCGACGCGACCGCGCAGGCGGAACAGGCGCGGCGCGACGCCGAGGCCGACGCCAAGAAGGAAATAGCCGACGCGCACCGCAAGGCCGAGCTGGTCATCGCCCAGGCCAAGGACGAGGGCAAGCAGGTCCTCGCCGACCTCGAGGCCGACGGCGACAAGCGCCGCGCCGCGATCCAGAAGGAACTCGACGAGCTCACCAAGCAGAAGCACGACGTCGACGCGAAGCTAGCCCAGATGCGCCAGCTCTTCGCGGTCAGCTCCATCCTGGACACACCCGCAAGCTAGTACGCGGCCGGGCGCGGCCACGGGGTGCTGCTGTGCCTGGGCGGCGCGGTCAGTGCCCGGCGCGCTGGCCGCGGTCACCGGTGCCCGGCTTGCCGCGCTCGGCGGCCCAAGTCTCCAGCTGGGCGACGAACGCGGCCGCCTGGGGGGGCCACGCCAGGTGGTGCGAGGCGTACTCGTGGGCGCGGAGGCCCATTTTCGCGCGGAGGTCCGGGTCGGTGTCTAGCTTGAGGATCGCGTCCGCCGCGCCCTGAGGGTCATTGAAGGGGACTATGAACCCCCCGTGCGCAGCCTCCACGAGTTCCACGGCCAGCGGCAGGGGCGTCGTCACGACGGGGACGCCACGGGCCATGTACTCGGCGACCTTGGTGGGCATCGAGTGGCGGAAGTTGGCCTCGTCCCGCAAGAGGGACAGGCCCGCCAGGGAACCCTCTATCAGGCGGAGGGCCTCGGCGTTCGGGACGAAGCCGTGCCAGTGCACCGCGTCTCCCCCGGCCTCGATGTGCGCGCGGGCCGCCGGGTCTGCCTGGCCGATCAGTTCCAGCGCGATGCCGTGCGGCTTCAGGAGACGGCCGAGTTCGACCATCTCGGCGGAGCCGCGGTCCGGGGAGAGCCAGCCGACGTAGACGACCCGGCGCGGGCCGCTTGGCGGTGCCGCTGTTTCCGGGACGTACGTCGTGTTGGGGACCACCGGGTGCTCGCCGGCGAAGCGGGCGTTGTAGCCCTGCTCGGCGAGGATCAGGTGCAGGCGGCGCTCGGCCAGCTGTTCTGCCCTTTTCACTCCCTCGGCCGCGACCGGGCGGAGCCATTCCGGGAGCCAGGCCTTCGTCGTCAGGGCCGCCGAGGTGTCCTCGTGGACGTCCCAGACCGTGGGAGGGCGCTTGTCCTTCGGCGGGAGGACAAGGAGCAGTTCCGGGTCGTGCACGAGCAGCAGGTCCGCGCCCGCCACCTGCTCGGCCATGGCCGTCCGCGCGGCCCGGATCGCCCCCGCCCTGCGCCTGCCCGACGCGCGGGGAATGGTGACCAGGCGGAGGTTACCCCGCACCCGTTCGGAGTCAGCTTGATCTTGACTTTGACCTTGATTTTCATCCCGAACGGGAGCGGCTGACTCCCCGTGCGGAGCGATGTACGTGACGTCGTGGCCGGCGTCAAGCAGTGCCTGGATCTCGCGGTAGAAGACCCGGGCGTCGGCGGGATGATGCACGACCGTGCAGACGACGACGCGCACCTTGACGCCTCCAAGCGGGGTCTTACAGCGGGTAGACCGAGTCTCCGGAAATCTTGCCACGGGTGTCGAACAGCAGGTGGGCGTTCGCGGCGATGCTGTCCAGGTCGTACTCGCTGTGCACCTGGAGCAGGATCGTCAGGTCGGCCTGCTCGGTGGGGGACCCCGCCCTGCGGATGTCCTTGCCGTCGACCTGCCAGCTGTCCACGTACGGGTCATGGTAGCTCAGCACCGCGCCGCGCTGGAGAAGCTTGCGTGCGATCGGGCGGGCCGGGCTCTCGCGCTGGTCGGCGATGTCGTTCTTGTAGGTGACGCCGAGGAGCAGCACCTTCGCGCCGTTCATGGCCTTCGCGTCGGTGTTGAGCAGCTCGGCGGCGCGGTCGACGACGTAGCCGGGCATCCGGGAGTTGATCTCCTGGGCCAGCTCGACGAAGCGGAACGGGTGCTTCAGCTCCGCCCGGACCTTGTAGGAGAGGTAGTTCGGGTCGATCGGGATGCAGTGGCCGCCGACGCCCGGGCCCGGGTAGAACGCCTGGAAGCCGAACGGCTTCGTCGCGGCGCAGCGGATCGAGTCCCACAGGTCGACGCCGAGCTCGTGGCAGAAGATCGCCATCTCGTTGACGAGCGCGATGTTGACGTGCCTGTAGGTGTTCTCGAGGAGCTTGGCCATCTCGGCTTCGCGGGCGGACTTCGCCGCCACGACGGTGTCACAGACCTGGCCGTAAAACGCCGCGGCGACGTCGGTGCAGGCCGGGGTGATGCCGCCGACGACCTTCGGCGTGTTGCGGATGCCGTAGCGCTCGTTGCCCGGGTCGATGCGCTCCGGGGAGAATGCCAGGTGGAAGTCGATGCCGACCGCGAGGCCGCTCGCCTTTTCCAGCATCGGGCGGACGACCTCGTCGGTGGTGCCCGGGTAGGTCGTCGACTCGAGAACGATCAGCGCGCCCGGCTTGAGTAGCTTCGCGGCGGTCTCGGTGGCGGCCCTGACCGCGGTGAGGTCGGGGCCGTCGGACTCGGACAGCGGCGTGGGGACGCAGATGACGGTGACGTCCGGCAGCGGCGCGACGCTCGCGACGTCCGTCGCGGCGCGGAAGCCGCCGGCGACCATCGCGGAGATGTCGGCGTCGGACAGATCATCGACGTGGGACCGGCCGGCGTTGAGGCCGTCCACCGTCGACTCCCTGATGTCGAGGCCGGTGACGTTCAGGCCGACGCGGACAGCCTCCTGGGCTAGCGGCAGGCCGACATAGCCAAGGCCTATGATCACCACGTTCACTCAAAAGCCTCCTCGCTGCGATGACCACCCATCGTAGCCGGGGCAAGGCCCGATCGCTGCCGCTCATGGCGACGCGGCGCGTTCACACCACTAGAGCGCGCCGAGACGCTGGTAGGCCTCACGGTAGCGGGCCGCGTTGTGCGCCCAGGTGCGGTCGCGGGCGACCCAGTCGCGGGCGCTCGCGCCCAGCTTGGCCCGCAGGTCCGGGCTAGCGAGGAGCTGCTGGAGCCGGTCGGAGAGCTCGCCCGCGTCGAGCGGCGGCGACAGCAGGCCGGTCTCCCGGTCGTGCACGATCTCGCTCAGCGCCCTGACCGAGCTGAGCACGACGGGCAGGCCGCTGGCCATCGCCTCGACCGGCTTGAGCGGCGTGACCAGCTGGCAGACCCGGTCCGGGGTGCGCGGGACCACGAAGACGTCGAGGACCGCGTGGTAGTCGCGGACCCTGGACGACGGGACCCGGCCGGTGAAGATGGCGTTCAGGCCCAGGGCGGCGGCCTGGCGCTGTAGCGCGGTCCGCTCCGGGCCGTCGCCGACGATCAGGGCCCGCGTCTTGACGCCCCGGTCGTTGAGGATCTTGACCGCCTCAAGGAGGGTGCCGATGCCCTCGTGCGCGACCAGGCTGGAGACCAGGCCGACGACGTGCTCGTCCGGCTGGATGCCGAGGCTGGCCCTGAGCGCGGTGCCGTCGGGCAGCGGGCGGAGAAAGCCCTCGCTGACCCCGTTGGGGACGATGATGACGTTGTCCGCGGGCACGCCGCGCGCGATGATCTCCTCGCGCATCGCCTCGCCGAGGGTCACGACCAGGTCGGCATCGGTCATGCAGTGCGTTTCCAGTGCGCGGGTGCGGACGTAGCGGTCGGACAGCTTCAGGTCGGCGTTCGCGGCGTGCCGCGACAGCCAGGTGTCCTCCCAGAAGCCGCGCACCTCGTAGACGACCGGCAGGCCCGTCGCCTCCCGGAGCGCCAGGGCGATGACCGCGTTGGCGTAGTTGGACGCGGCGTGCAGCACGGCGGGCTGAAGGCGCTCGGTCAGCCGGGCGGCGTGCCGCAGGTGCGTCTGGTAGATCCGGTCCGTCCGGCCGGGCATGACCCACGGGAGCAGCCGGTGGTACGGGACCCCGTCCACCGTGACGGTCTCGCGCCCGTCGATGGCGCCAGCGGTGACCGGGAAGCCGATCCGGGTGCTGACGTGCGGGTCCATGCCCGCGAGCCGCTGGGCGAGCGCGATCTCCTGGGTGCGGATCGTGTACCCGGCGCTGGTCGACGGCAACGCGTCAGTCACGACATGAAGAATCCTGGTGGCGGTGCGTGGCCCGGGGCTCTTGGTTGCGGACAGGGCCGGACGGGCCGTCGTGCCGGGCCTGAGGCTTCCCGGCTCGAGCATCGCGAGTTCTGCGAGCAAGGACTTGCGGAGGCGGGCGGCGCGCCAGCCGCCCGCGCCTTCGAGTTCCTTGACCGCGTCGGTGAGGCGGCCCTCGCGGTAGGCGAGCCGGGCGGCCAGCCTGGGACGGGCGCCGTTGCGCTCAGACAACCGCGCGACGGCAGAGCGTGCCACAGTAGGCTGGTCCACGGCGAGGCTGAACGCGGCAAGCCGGGCCGGCGACCCTTCCAGCGCGGTGAGCGCGCCACGGCGGTCTCCCGTGCCCCACAGCGCGGCGGCCCTGCCGTAAGGGCCCGCGAGCCCGACCAGGCCGCGCAGCGGTGCGGGCAGCGCCCGCCAGGCGAGCGTCACCGCGCGCACTGGGTCATCGGTCACGTGTCGCAGCATCACGGATGCGGCGAGCACGACCGCTCGCGGAGTCGGCGTTACAGTCACGCGGGCAGATATTAGTGGCAATTAGCGGCGGAGCGCGGCTGACCGTAGTCTCAACCGCGTAAATGTAGCTTTCAGGTAAGCACGGAACCGGGATACTGGGCCCTCCCCGGAGGCAACGGCACGCAAGGAGACTCCGAAGGCGAATGAGCACGACGATCACGCATGTACTCGGGGCAAGGCCGAACTTCGTCAAGGCCGCGCCGGTAATCCGGGCGCTCGCCGCGCTCGGCCACGGTCAGCGCGTCGTGCACACCGGGCAGCACTACGACGAGCGGATGTCCGACGTGTTCTTCGTCCAGCTCGGACTGCCCAAGCCCGACCTCAACCTGGGGGTCGGGTCCGGGACGCAGGCCACGCAGACGGCGGACGTGCTTGTCGGCATGGAACGTGAGTTCCTTGAGAACTCCCCGTCGCTCGCGGTCCTGTACGGGGACGTCAACTCGACGGTGGGGGCCGCGCTCGCCGGGGCGAAGCTCGGCGTGCCCCTGGCGCACGTCGAGGCCGGGCTGCGCTCGTTCGACAACACGATGCCGGAGGAGATCAACCGGCGGCTCACCGACCAGCTCTGCGACCTGCTCTTCTGCACGTCGCCTGAGGCCCTCGGGCACCTGGCGCGGGAGGGCCGCCCGGACGCTGCCATGCACCTGGTCGGTAACCCGATGATCGACACGCTGGTCGCCAACCTGGACAAGTTCGACGCCGGCGCGGCCCGCGCCGCCTACGGCCTCGGGAACCGCAGGTACGTGGTCGCCACCCTGCACCGGCCCGCCAACGTGGACTCGCCCGGGCAGGCCGCCGAACTCGTAAAGGCGCTGCACGAGGTCGCGGCCGAGCTCGACCTGATCATCCCGCTGCACCCGCGCGGCCGGGCGACACTTACCGCCGCCGGCCTACTCGACGCGAAGCGAATACACGTGGTGGATCCCCTCGGCTACGTCGAGTTCATGTCGCTGGTGCGCGGGGCGGCGGCGATCGTGACCGATTCCGGCGGCGTGCAGGAGGAGACTACGCTGCTTCGCGTGCCCTGCCTCACACTGCGGCCGAACACCGAGCGGCCCATCACGATCACCAGCGGCTCCAACCGGCTCGTCACCCGCGATGAGCTGGCGGGGGCGGTGCTGAAGGCCTGCGACGACGGCCCGTACGCCGGCGAGCTGCCCCCGCTGTGGGACGGCCAGGCGGGACCGCGCATCGCCCGGATCGTCACCTCCTGGCTGGCGCAGCGATGAGCGACACGCCGGCCAAGCACGACGAGGAAATGTCCGCGGCGGACAGGCCCACGCCACCGTTCGGGATAACTGGGCTTTCCACCGCCGACGGGAGCGGGGGCGGGGACCTCGCCGAGGACGCCGGGCTCGCCGCGGAGCGCGAGCGGCTGTCGCGGCAGCTGCGCGACACGCGCGTGCAGCTGGCCATGACGCAGACGCGGCTGTCGGCACTGGAACAGTCGTCGACGATGAAGTTCGGCCGCACG
Source organism: Trebonia sp. (assembly GCA_033854775.1). Classification (GTDB taxonomy): domain Bacteria; phylum Actinomycetota; class Actinomycetes; order Streptosporangiales; family Streptosporangiaceae; genus Trebonia. The sequence goes on along the minus strand of JAWWPV010000961.1, from coordinate 686 downwards.
ATCGCGAACGCCGCCAAGAAGCCGTGGCCGCGCGGTGCGCTGCTGCCCAGGGACCTGTACAAGCTGTGGCGGGACCGGGGGACGCCCAAGAGCGGCGCGCAGAACGCCGCCAACGCCCTCGCGCAGGCGCAGCTCGCCGACCTGAAGGGGAACGGCGGGCGGTTCCTGTCCGCGCTCACCCCGCCGGGCGCGCTGTCGCTCGCCGACCCGGCGCTCGCGCTGGCCGGCGTCGCGGTGAGCACCTCGGGGCTGGTGATCACCGGCGCGATCAGCGCGCTCGGCTGCGCGACCCTCGCGCCGGACGCGATCGTCCACCCGCTGCTGCCGCACGACGCGGACATCGTCGTGGAGGCGACCGGCGCGGACCTCGTCATTGTCCAGGCGTCGGCGCTGCTCCCCGGTGAGCCGTGGGCGCACGCCACCGACCCGGCGGGCGCCGACCGCGGCCGCAGGCTCGCGAGGATGATCGTCATGGCCCGGGCGCTCGGCAAGCCCGTGGTCCTCATCCGGGATGTCCCGCACTCGCTGATGCCCGGCATCGGCTGGCTCGCCGCGAGCTGCGACGCGGTACTCGACGGCGGGCTCGGCGTGCAGCTCGCCAGGTTCAACCCCCTCGGCGTGAACCCGGCCCGGCCGACCGCGCCGGTCTACGCCGGGGCGCGCGACCCGCGGGAGGCGCCGACGGT
>JAWWPV010000960.1:0-4830 GCA_033854775.1 Trebonia sp. | reverse complement strand
AGAAGCCGCCGTCGGCGGAACTCGCCCCCGGTCAGCTCGACACCGACTCGCTGCCGGACTATGAGGTCCTCGACAAGCTGCTCGACGACTACGTCGAGAAGGACATGGGCTCGGCGGAGCTGATCGCGGCCGGCCATGACCCGGCGCTGGTCACGCGGGTGATCCGGCTCGTTGACCTGGCCGAGTACAAGCGCCGCCAGTACCCGCCGGGGCCGAAGATCAGCCAGAAGAACTTCGGCCGCGACCGGCGGCTGCCGATCACCAGCCGGTGGCGGGAGGCACAGCCGGGCTAGCTGCTGGACCGGCGCGCCGTTCAGCTGGCCAGCGCGCCGTTCAGCGCACCGCCAGCAGGTAGAACTGCCCCGGCGGCATATCGACGTACAGCCCCGGGTCGGCCAGCTCGCCGCCGTCCCTGCGGAAGTCATCCCCGCTGAGCAGGTCAAGAAGACTCCAGCGACGGCCGGGCAGGTCCGGCCACGGCAGCGGGATCTGGGCCTGAGCCGGCGCCCCGGAGAGGTTGACCACGACCACGTGCCCGCGAACATCGCCAGCGTCGTCACCCGGTGTCCACGACCAGGCGATCAGGTTGTCAGCGGACTGGTTGTCGGGCCAGCCTCCGGCCTGGAGCAGCTGCCAGGCACCGGTTCGCACACTGTGTTCGGCGACCTGGTGGAGCAGGTCGCGGTACCAGGCGGCCAGCTCCTGGTCCGGCGGCTCGTCGGGCCGCCGGCCGAGGAAGACGGGAACGCGAACGCGCCGTCCCTCGAACTGCCCGTCGTGCCACAAGGTCGCGCCGGGCAAGGTCGCGATGGTGACCGCCGCCGCCCGTTCGAGGACGGCAGGCAGCTTGTCGGCTATCCGCGGCTCGTCGTGGTTCTCCAGGAAGCGCACCATGCGCGACTGGTAACTGAGGTCGGCGAGCAGGTGCCCGCGCACGTCGGCGGGGTTCTGCTCGAGGATCCGGTCGTAGAGCCGCTTGTCGTAGCAGAAGCCGAAGCCCTGCTGCTGCAGCGTCCACTCCGTGTCCCAGTAGGCCTCGGCGATCAGCACGGTCTCCGGGTGCTGCGCGCGCAGCTCGGCGATCACGGCTGGCCAGAACTCCTCGTCCGGCTGCTGCCCGCCCCGGCTCCCCCAGGTTTTCGCGAAGATGTCGTTGAACATCAGCATGGCCATGTCGCAGCGGATTCCGTCGCACTGGCCGGCGATGTCGGACAGCGTCTGCGCTGTCGCCGCGCGGGTCGCCGCGGCGAATGCGTTGAGCTGCACGACGTCCGGCCACGGCGGGAAGTACGGATCGCGGCCGTGCGCGAGCACGTGCCCGGCCACCTGCAGCCAGCCGGCCGGATCCGACTTCACGTCGTCGTCGTCTCCCTGGATGAAGAACTCCGGGTGCTCGGTGACCCAGGGATGATCGGGCGCGACGTGGTTGGGCACGTAGTCCAGGATCAGCCGCAGGCCGCGGGCGGCAAGGGCCGCGCGCGCCGCGGCCAGCCCCGCCGGGCCGCCGAACCGCTCGTCGGCCACGTAGCGGTGCACGCAGTACGGCGATCCGATGATGTCCTGGTCCCGCAGGTCGGGCAGCGCTTCACGGAACGACTCGAGCAGTCCCGCATTCGCCCGCGCAAGCTCGAGGCCGGCCGGGCTGCGCTCCCAGACGCCCATCAGCCAGACCGCGTCGGCACCCGCAGGCGTGATGGCGTCCCAGTCGGAATCGGTCACGCTGCCCAGGGTCACCGGCGCTCCCGCCGCGCGGGCCAGCTCGGCCAGCCAGACCGCGGTGTTCACCTCGTAGATAACGGGCTGGTCCGGCCATCCGGTCATCGCGCCACCGCCGTTCGCTCTGCTGCCCGCGTGTCGCTTTCCCCGGCGCGGGGAGCCGGAATCCGGCTCTCCCTGATCCCGCTGGCAATCGCGCCGCGGAAGAGCAGCGGAAGAACTCCGATCGTGCCCGTCCAGCCGGTCTGGTGGCTGGCGCCGATGCCGGCGCCGTTGTCGCCGTGGATGTACTCGTAGAACAGCAGCAGGTCGCGCCAGTGCGGGTCGGTCTGCAGGATGGGCTGGCCGCCGTGGATCGGGCGGCGCCCGTCGGCGTCGCGGCGGAAGGTGCCGATGAGCCGTTCGCTGATCTCGTTCGCCACCTGGTACAGGTTCATCTGCTGTCCGGAGCCGGCCGGGCATTCGACCGTGAATGAGTCGCCGGCGTACTGGTAAAGGTTCAGCAGCCCGCGGATGAGCATCAGGTTGATCGGCGCCCAGACTGGTCCGCGCCAGTTGGAGTTTCCGCCGAACATGCCGGTGTCGGACTCGGCCGGAAGGTAGCTGACGCTGTAGTCCTGTCCGTCCAGGTTCAGCACGTACGGATGGTCGGCGTGATATTTGGAGATGGCCCGGATGCCGTGCGGCCCGAGGAACTCCTGTTCATCGAGCATCCGGGCCAGGATCCGGCGCAGCCGTTCCTCGTTGAACAGGGCGAACACGACCGGGCCGGTGGCGCCCGCCTGCTCTCCGCGGCCGGGCAGTGCCTCGGTCAGTGATGGGTGACGGGCAAGGAACTCGACGGTGCTCTGCACCAGCCCGGGGAAGTCGGCGCGGGTGGGGCCGCTGATCACGGTCGCGGCGACCAGCGGCATCAGCCCGACCAGCGAGCGCACCTTGAGCGGAATGGAGCTTCCGTCCGGCCGCCGCAGTACGTCGTAGAAGAAGCCGTCTTCTTCATCCCACAGCCCCACGTCCTGCGGGCCAACGTGGTTGGTCGCCGCCGCGATCCAGGCCCAGTTCTCAAGCAGTGCCGCCGCCTGGTCCTCGTAGGTCGGGTTCTCGCGTGCCAGCTCGATCGCGATCTGGAACATGTTCTGGCTGTAGAGCGCCATCCAGGCGGTCCCGTCGGCCTGGTCGATCCGGCCGCCGCCCGGCAGCGGCGCGCTGCGGTCGAACACGCCGATGTTGTCCAGGCCGAGGAAGCCGCCCTGGAAGATGTTGCGGTTGTCCGCGTCCTTGCGGTTCAGCCACCAACCGAAGTTCCGCATGAGCTTTTGGAACGACCGCTCGAGGAAGAGACGGTCGCCTTCACCGGTGATCGCCTTTTCCAGCTCGTAGACGAACCAGATCGCCCAGGCGTGCACTGGCGGGTTGACGTCGCTGAAGTTCCATTCATAGGCCGGCAGCTGCCCGTTCGGATGCAGGTAGCGCTGGCCGAGCAGCAATTCCAGCTGCTGCTTGGCGAACGTGATATCGACCGCAGCGATGGCCACCGCGTGGAAGGCCAGGTCCCACGCGGCGAACCAGGGGTATTCCCACTTGTCCGGCATGGAGATGATGTCTTCCGCCACCATGTGCTGCCAGTCGTGGTTGCGCAGGCTCGGATCGGGAAACAGCGGATCGGACCCGTGGTCGATGAGCCAGCGCTCCGCGTCGAAGGCGTAGTACTGCTTCGACCACAGCATGCCGGCCAGCGCCTGGCGGCCGACCAGCTGGTCCTCCGCGCTCAGATCGCCTGCCAGTACGCCCGCGTAGAACTCGTCCGCCTCGCTCCGGCGGACGCTCATCAGCTCGTCGAAGCCGTCGAACGGGCTCGGCGACTGCGTGTCGGTCAGCCGCAGGCGGAGTGTCGCGCTCCCCCCGGCCGGAACGACCAGGATGTGGTGCAGCGCGGCCTTGGTTCCGCTGCCGTCAGGGTTGACCGTCCCGCTTTCACCGTGCACCACGGCCCGCTCGATGCCGTCCTTGACGAAGGGCGTGTCGTTCGGCGAGCCGAATACCTGCTCGTTGTTGGTCTCGTTCCCGGTCATCAGCACGGGCACCGGCTGCTCGGCGTAGAGCCACCGGGTGCCGAGTTCGCTGTGCTCGGCCCGCACGGCGCTGATCCCGTAAGGGCCGCTGTCGCTGCTCAGCAGGGGTTCCTCCGCACCGCCGGCCCAGGACCAGGTGTGCCGGAACCACAGGGTGGGCAGCACGTGCAGCCGGGCCTCGTCCGGGCCCCGGTTATGCACGGTGACTTGCATGAGGACGTCCTCGGGCGAAGCCTTCGCGTATTCCACGAAGACGTCGAAGTAACGGTTGTCGTCGAATATCCCCGTGTCGAGCAGCTCGTATTCCGCTTCGTGCTTTCCCCGCGCCCCGTTGGTCGCGACCAGGTCGGCGTAGGGATACTCACGCTGCGGGTACTTGTACAGCATCTTCAGGTACGAAGAAGTCGGCGTGGCGTCGAGGTAGAAATAACACTCCTTGACGTCCTCGCCGTGATTGCCCTGAGAATTCGTAAGACCGAAAAGGCGCTCCTTGAGGATCGGATCGCGCTCGTTCCACAGGCTCAGCGCCAGGCACAGCAGCTGCTTGTCGTCGCTGATACCCGCCAGCCCTTCCTCTCCCCACCGGTAAGCCCGGTATCCCGCCTGGTCGAAGGGGAACGCTCCCCAGGTGTTCTCGCCGTGGGTGGGGTCCTCGCGGACAGTTCCCCACTGGCGCTCGCTGAGATAAGGCCCCCACCGGCGCCACCGGACCCCGGTTTCCGCCTGCTGTAGTCGACGCTGCTCCTCGTTGCTCATGCCGCCCGCCCCGTTAATCGTCTGGTTCGCCAAAACGCGCCGGTCGTAGCCGGCGCACCGGCCCCAGCATCGCCGCATGCCGCGGCGGCGCACATCACCCGATGGAGGTGACGCGCTCGGGTACCTGCCGGGCACAGGCTGTGCCATGGCGGAAGACGAGCGGACCAGCCCCGCGGCCCGGTACGGCCTTCTCCTCATCACCCTGATCGCCGCTTTCCTCGTCTCGGCGGTGTCGCAGACCCGCTGGGGCGGAGCGGTCCACGTTGCCTTCGTCACCGCCGTCGAG
>JAWWPV010000959.1:0-2943 GCA_033854775.1 Trebonia sp. | reverse complement strand
CGATGAGGCGCGGGCCCGGCTCGCCCAGCTGCGGCCGCGCATCGAGAGGTTTCTCGTGCTCCGGGCCGATCTGGCCGAACTGCGGGCCGACTTGGCCGAGCACGGATTCAGCGGGCGCGGCGGGCTCGCGGATGCCAAGGGCATGGAAGCCCGGCTGTACGCCGAACTGGAGGCGCTGTCCACGGACGGTTGGCAGGTGAAGGGCTACGCGCCGCTGCTGCTCGATCTGCCGGGGGAGCGCGACGGCGTACCCGTGCTCTGGTGCTGGCTGGAGGGCGACGCCGACATCGGTTGGTACCACCGTCTCGATACCGGCTTCGCGGGTCGCCGTCCGGCCTGATCTTGCCTGCGGAGACATCAACATATCGAGGGTATGACCCTTGCAAACTCAATCTGCATCTGCAACCGGTAGGCCCGTCTCTGGTTGTCGCTCTCCGTACGGCGCGCCGGCACCGTCGGGCTTGTTGTGGAAGGTCCCGCGGGCGAGACTGTGGTCGTGGTAGATGGAAGTCCAACGGTCCGCCGTCGACGGCTGGGCCTGATTCTGCGCGGCCTGCGCGAGAAGGCCGGACTCACCGGGGAAGACGTCGGAGCAGCCATCGAGCGCTCCGGATCTTGGGTGAGCAGGGTGGAGACCGGTCGGGTCGGCCTGAGAGGCCGTGACCTCAACGATCTCCTCGAGGTGTATCGCGTCGAGGACAAGGCGATCTGCGATGAGTTACTCGCGCTGGCACGCGAGGGTAAACAGCGTGGTTGGTGGAGCAAGTACGCGGACACTTTGTCCGGCCCGTACGCGACCTACATCGGTTTTGAATCTGAGGCCGCAGAAATCCTCGTCTACGAAACCTTGATCGTTCATGGTCTTTTGCAGACGGAAGAGTATGCGCGGGCGATGTTCGGAGCCGCGATGTTGCCCCACAACACGGGCGACATGGTTGAGCGAAAGGTGAAGGTCCGCATGGAGCGGCAGGAGCTGTTGACTCGACAGAACCCGGTCAAACTATGGGCGATCCTCGACGAATCGGTGCTACGGCGCCAGATCGGGGGCACTGATGTGCTTCGCAGTCAGCTTAAGCATTTGCTCGAGGCCAGCACGATGCCGAACGTCATCATCCAGATAGTTCCATTCGAAGGAGGTCCCCATGCCGGAATGATCGGATCTTTCAGCTTGGTGCGCTTCCCCTCACGGGACGACCCCGACATCGTCTACATCGAAGGCGTGACCGGGGATATCTTCGCCGAGTCGGAGGACGCGCGCTCGTACCAGGAAGTGTTTGACCACCTAAGAGCCGCCGCGCTCAGTCCCACCGAGTCTCGACTGAAGATCGAGCGCGCGTGGCATGGACTGCTGACTTGACCAGAGGGGTTCCTGTGTTTTCGCTCAACGAAGCCTGGCGCAAGAGTACGCGCAGTAGCAACAACGGTTCCTGTGTGGAGGTGCGGCGTCTGCCCGCGGCCATCCAGGTCCGTGACACCAAGGACCGGACCGGGCCGGTGCTGAGCTTTCCCGCCGAAGCGTGGCAGGGGTTCATCGCCGGTATCCACGAAGGAGAGTTCGACCGTCCCTGAAGAAGGTGGCGCATGGCGGGTCGGGTGAGTCGATTCGACGAGCCCGACCAGCTACGCGTTTGGGCCTCTTCGCTCGGCGCGGAAGGCCCATCCTGGTGGTGCCAAGGTCTCATGGGGCGGAACGGCGTCACCGGCGGCAATCCGCCGCCCCGGCCGCACGTACTCTGGTGGCATGCGCCAGGAGTGGCATCAGTTACGTGATCCAGGGTTCGAAATCGCCCGTCCGGTAGAGAACGTCGCAGAGGCGGACGCACTGGGGCTGGACGAGTGGCGGAAGCTGCCGCGGGTCCAGATCCCGCCGTGGCCCGATCAGGCCGTGGTCGATGAGGTGTGCACCGTGCTGACCACGGTGCCCTCGGTGGTGGCCCCCTACGAGGTCGACTCGCTGCGGTCCCAGCTCGCCGACGTGTGCGAGGGACGGGCCATTCTGCTACAGGGCGGCGACTGCGCGGAGACATTCGCCGACAACACCGAGTCGCACCTGCTGGCGAACTCGCGCACGCTGCTGCAGATGGCGGTCGTGCTGACCTACGGGGCGAGCCTGCCGGTGGTGAAGGTCGCCCGAGTGGCCGGGCAGTACACCAAGCCGCGCTCGCAGGCCCTCGACGCGCTCGGCCTGCCGGCCTACCGGGGCGACATGATCAACTCCTTGGTGCCCACCGAGGAGGCGCGCGTCGCCGACCCGCAACGCATGATCCGGGCGTACGCGAACTCGGCGGCCTCGATGAACATGCTGCGGGCGTACGTCGGTGGCGGGCTGGCCGACCTGCACGCGGTGCACGACTGGAACCGCGACTTCGTGCGCACCTCGAAGTTTGGCGAGCGCTACGAGGCCATCGCCCGTGAGATCGACCGCGCCCTGGGTTTCATCCGGGCCTGTGGCATGACCGACGACGAGGCCCTGCGCACCGTCACCCTGTACTGCTCGCATGAGGCTTTGGCGCTCGAGTACGACCGGGCACTGACCCGGGTGCACGGCGGTCGTGCGTACGGTTTGTCCGGGCACTTCCTCTGGGTCGGTGAACGCACCCGCCAACTCGACGGCGCCCACATCGACTTCATCTCCCGCGTCGCTAACCCGATCGGCGTCAAGCTGGGGCCGGAGACAACCCCGGAGGTCGCCATCGAACTGTGCGAGCGACTCAACCCGGACAACGTGCCGGGCAAGCTGACGCTCATCTCCCGGATGGGTAACGGCAAGGTTCGCGACGCGCTGCCGCCGATCCTGGAGAAGGTCACCGCCGCCGGGCACAAGGTGGTCTGGCAGTGCGACCCGATGCACGGCAACACGGTGGAGTCGTCCAACGGGTACAAGACCCGCCATTTCGACCGGATCGTCGATGAGGTGCTCGGCTACTTCGAGGTGCACCAGCA
>JAWWPV010000958.1:0-10105 GCA_033854775.1 Trebonia sp. | reverse complement strand
CATGCTCGTCGAGGACCAGTACGGCGTCGGCGACGTGATCACGGTGGGCGATGCCACCGGCACCGTGGAGAACGTCACGCTGCGGATCACCCGGGTGCGCGACGTGAACGGCATCGTGTGGCACGTTCGCAACGGCACCATCGAGACCGTGGGCAACGAGTCACAGGGCTGGGCGCGCGCGGTGATCGACTTCCCGGTGCCTTTCGCGGCGGACCTGGTGACGATCAGGAACGTGCTCGAGGAGACGGGCGCCGTGATGTGGAACGAGCCCACCTGGCGCGCGGTCATGCTCGAGGCACCCGAGGTGTGGGGCGCGCAAGAGATCTCAAGCGACGAGGTCGTCATGCGGATCGTGGCGAAGACCGCGCCGCTGCGCCAGTGGGAGGTCGAACGGGAGATGCGCGTCCGGGTGAAGGCCGCACTGCACGAGGCGGGCATCTACCCCGCGAAGGCCGACTAGGCTAGTAGCGCTATGAGTGAGGAAAGCGGAACGACGAGCACCTTCTTCGAAGCGGTCGGCGGCGAGGAGACGTTCACCCGGCTGGTGCACCGGTTCTACGCGGAGGTCGCGGCCGATCCGGTGCTGCGGCCTGTCTACCCCGCGCAGGACCTGGGGCCGGCCGAAGAGCACCTGCGGCTGTTCCTCATCCAGTACTGGGGCGGGCCGGCCACCTACAACGAGCTGCGCGGGCATCCCCGGCTGCGCATGCGGCATGTCCGGTTCCGCATCGGCGAGACCGAGCGCGACCTGTGGCTGAAGCACATGCGGACGGCGCTCGACGAGCTGTCGCTGCCCGAGGAGCTCGACGCGCAGCTCTGGGACTACCTGGTGATGGCCGCCCACTCGCTGGTCAACGCCGTCCCGGAGAACACGCCGGGCCCGGGCGGCCGCGGCGAGCTAGGCATTACGTAGCCTCTGGTGTTGTGAACAAATGGCATGACTTGCTGACAACGCCAGAGTGGGCCGCGTTCCTGCACGAAGAAGTCCTGCCCGTGGTCACGCACGGCGTTGACCTGGGCGACGACCTGCTGGAGATCGGCCCGGGCCCCGGCGCGGCGACGGAGTGGCTGCGGCACCGGGTCAGGCGGCTCGTCGCACTCGAACTGGAGCCGGCGGCCGCCGCCGCGCTCGGGGAGAGGTTCGCGGGAACGAACGTCGAGGCGGTCGCGGGCGACGCCACCGCGCTGCCCTACCCCGACGAGTCTTTCGACACGGTCGGCATGTTCACCATGCTCCACCACGTCCCGACTCGCGCCAAGCAGGACGCGATCCTGGCCGGGGCACTGCGCGCGCTGCGCCCCGGCGGGACGCTCATCGGCTCCGACAGCCTCGCCAGCGACCGCCTGCACCAGCACCACGAGGGCGACACCTACAACCCGGTCGAGCCCGCCGCGTTCCTTACCCGGTTGCAGACGATCGGCTTCGGCGAGATCACCCTGACGGTCAGCGACCGCGTGCTGTTCCGCGCGCGCAAGCCGCGGCCTGCCTGACCTCCCGCACCGCGATTAGGTCTGACCTGACTGTCGTGTCTCCTTCTGTTGGAACCAGGCCCGGTTGGAACCAGGCCCGGCATTGGCCTAAGTCCGGACTTGAGCCTCCCCGGGCAGGGGTGAGCCCGAGGCGTCGATCCGAAGGGAGCGCGTGAACCAACAAGATCTACCATTGGGCGAGTGAGGGGGGATGCTCCGTCAGTGATAGGCCGTACCCACAGCGAGACGACTCCGCTCCGCAGCCGATTCGTCACGATGATGACGTCCTGGTGGAGGCGAAGCTCCTTCCTCCCCCTGTCCGAGCGGGGTGGGTGGAACGGGCGGGACTCGTTCAGCACCTGGCCGGCTGCACGACCAAGCTCGTCCTGGTCGAAGCTCCGGCCGGCTACGGCAAGAGCTCGCTGGTGGCCCAATGGCGGGCAAGTCCCGCCGAGGGCAGGCAATTCGCCTGGGTGTCAGCCGACTCGCGTGACAACAACGTTGTCAGGTTCTGGTGGCACCTGGTAGCCGCGCTGCAGCGGGCTTGTCCTGAGCTGGAAGCCCGGGACTTGCTGAGCCACCTTCGGCCGCAGCCGGCCGGTCTGCCTGAGTCGCTGCTGGCTGCCCTGGTAAACGAGCTAGCGGCACTGTCCGCGCCGGTCGTCGTCGCGCTGGACGACTACCAGCTGATCAGCAATCTGGAATGTCATGAGCAAATGGCGTTCTTGTTGACGCACCTTCCGCCCACGGCTCAGATCGTGCTCATAACCAGGGTCGACCCCCCGCTGCCGATCGGCCGGCTGCGGACAACCGGCGACCTGGTCGAGATCAAGATGGCGGAGCTGCGCTTCACGGCCACCGAAGCCGGCGAGCTGGTGCGTGCGGTCAGTGACGTCCAGCTCAACGAGGCTGACCTGGGTGTCCTCCTGGAGCGTACCGAGGGGTGGCCGGCCGGCGTTTACCTCGCTGCCCTCACCCTTCGCGGTCAGTCCTCCCCGAGCCAATTCGTGCAGCAGTTCAGCGGCGACAACCGCTTTATCGTCGAATTCCTCGTTGAGGAGGTTCTCAGCAACCAGCCGCGGCAGATCATGGAATTCCTGCGCCGGACGGCCATTCTCGACCGGTTCACCCCGTCCCTGTGTGACGCGGTACTTGGCTCCGCCAACGCGGCGGGAATCATCGACGTCCTCGAGCGCGAGAATCTCTTTCTGATCGCCCTGGACGATGACCGGCAGTGGTACCGCTATCACCGGCTGTTCGGTCAGATGCTCCGGAGCTTGCTGATGGAGACTGAGCCAGCGGACGTGCCGGCCCTTCATGCGCGTGCGAGCAGATGGCACCGCCAACGGGGATCTGCCGGGGAGGCGATCACTCACGCGCTTGCCGCTGGCGATACCGCGGGGGCCATCGCTGTCCTCGCGGACAGCTGGCCCGGCCGTATGGCCAAGGGCCGGATAGACGAGTTCCAGGCCTGGCTGAATTCGATCGGCGATGACCGGATCCTCGCCAGCCCGGTCGCGGCGCACTGCGCGGCGTGGTGCGCGGCGCTGTCCGGGGATCGGGAGTCCTTCACGCGCTGGCTAGCGGTCATCGAGACGGCCGGGCATGACGGGCCGCTTCCGGACGGAATGCAATCGCTGAAGTCCTCTGCCGCGCTACTGCACGGAGTGTTCGGGTTCGACGGAATCCGCGACATGCTCCAATCCGCGACGGTATCCGTCGACCTGGAAACCGACCCGGCGTCGCCCTGGTACGCGCTGGCCAGGACGGCGCTCGGGGCGGCGCTGTACTTGTCCGGCGAATTCGACACGGCCGTCGTCCCGTTGCGGGATGCGGTGCTGCACAGCAATGCGTCAAGCACGCTGATCCGGATGCTGGCCTGCTCCGTCTCGGCGGTCCTGGCGACGGAGCGGGGACAGCTCGACCACGCTCAGGAGCTTGCGGCCGCGGCTCGTGAGATCGTCGTCAGCAACGATCTCGGCGAGACTCCGCATGGTGCTCCGGCGTACACGGCCTGTGGCGCGGTCTCGGTCATGCGGGGACGCCTTGGGGCAGCGCGCGACGAGTTCGAGCACGCTCTCCGCCTTCGCCGGCCCTGGTTCGGGATCAGCCCGTGGGTCACCGTTGACACCATGCTCAGGCTCACGCCTGTGCTGCACCAGCTGGGTGACCCCGCGGCAGCTGCCAGCCTTCTCGGAGAGGCCGCGGACGTGCTCGCCGCCTCGCCAGACGGCGCGGAGGCTCAGCTATTCCGGGTCAGGCGGCTAGAAGAACACCTCTCGATCCGGTCGCGATCGCTCGCGGAACCGCTTACCGATCGTGAGGAGGAGGTGCTACGGCTGCTCCGGGGATCGCTATCCCTGCGCGAGATCGGGGAGGAGCTGTCTCTGTCGGCGAACACGATCAAGACGCATGTACGTGCCATCTACCGCAAGCTCGACGTCGGTAGCCGGCAGGAAGCCGTGGAGCGAGGTCACGCCACCGGTATCTTGTTACCAGCCGGACTCGCGGCGGGTCAGATGAGCTGTAGCTGGCGCGCGCGGCGCACCGCCTCACCGCGTTGAGTCGCCGCCAGCTTCCGGTAGATGCTCTTCACGTGGGTCTTGACGGTGTTCACCGAGATATACAGCTCGTTGGCGACTTCCGCGGTACTGAGCATCCCGGCGAGGAGCCCGAGCACCTCGCGCTCACGACCGCTGAGCTGCTCGACGATCAGGGGATTCGTCCGCCCGGCGGCAGGCAGGCTGGCCCGGATCTCCGGGCCGACCTGGTCTGGCTGGAGCATGTGCCGATGAGCCGCGGCAAGCTCCGGATCACTCTGTAGCACCGGCTGCATCCAGGCAGCCGCCATGGCGAAGGGCAGCCGGAGCCGCTCCCGCTGACCGAGCCGCAGTGCTTTCTCCAGGGATCGCCTGCCGCGCGTCCGGTCACCGCTGGCGTACGCGAGCCGCGCGTCGACCAGCCACCGGTCAAGCCGGCATCCATCGGGCTCCGCGTCGGTGAGCGCGGGTCCGCGCTCCAGCGCGCCGGCGGCTGCCTGAAGTTCACCGGCGTCCAGCCACGCCTGCGCGAGCGCAACGGCCGCGTCAAGCGATGCTCCAGGGTGGGCCCGCTCGGCGGCCTCGACGGCCGCCGCGATGTTGCCCACCGAGGCGAAGACCCGCGATTCGAGCACTGTCAGCCGTTGATCAAGCCAGCCGGGAGGCGACCAGCCTTGCCGGGCCCCGTCGATCAGCTCGGCCGCGCTGCCGGCGTGACCTTCGGCCAGGCGGCAGCGTGCCGCCACGAGATAAGCCGTGGCACCGGCCAGTTTGTCGGGACGAGCTCGCAGGGCGGCGTCCGCTCGCTTCAGCCGGTCGCGGGCTCCGCGGAGTTCGTTCCGTTCAAGATGGGTGAGGGCGAGCGCAACCTCGGCGGCGCCGCAGCGGCGCTGACCGGCTTCGGTGCTACGACCGCCGGACAAGCCCGCTGCCTGGCTGACTCGCTCGGCCGATTGCAGCCGCCCCTGGAGGGCGTCCAGCAGCGCCAGATACCCGCAGCAGTCTGCATGATCCGGCCGGGCCGTCCCGGATGCGGGACCGGATGCGGGACCGGATGTGGCACCGGATGCGGCAGATCCCTCGTCCGGGCCGGCGCCTTCAGTGGCGCGGTGCCCGGACCAGGGTTGCCCGGACCAGAATCGCAACACCCCCTGCGCCGCTTGCAACTGCCCGCCCACCGCCGGCTGCCGGGCGAGAGTGTCGGCGGGAATCAGCCCGGCTAGTTCCTCCAGCGCGGCGACCGAAGTGGTCGCGGTGCCGAGATCTCCCGCGCGCCGGGCCAATTCCAGCCGTATCGTTTCGGCCGCGAGCCGAGATGCTAGCTCCTGGTCAGCGGGAATCCGAGCAAGCAAGTCGTCCGCGATGGCGAGCGCGGCGCGGCCGGCCTCATGCTGGATATCGAGGAGCGCGATGGCGGCCGCCGTGAGTGCGAGCTGTGGTCCGGCCCCGGCAGTGATGCGCGGCATCCGGCGCAGGCATTCGCCGAGCGGATCGCCGTCAGCCGCCCCGATGAGAGTGCCGACCGCCAGCTCATCGACGACAAGCTCGGCGGCTAGCGGCCAGTCGTCGGCGGCGATAGCGTGCCGGACCGCGTCCGGCAGCTGCCGGTTGGCCTGGTACCACCGGGCGGCGCGTCGATGCAGGTCGGCCACCTGTCCCGGGTACTTGACCATGAGCTTCAGGCGCAAGACCTCCGCGAACAGCTTGTGGTAGCGGTACCAGCCGTTCCCCAGGGGCTCGACGAACGCATTGGCTGCTGCCAGGGCGGCCAGGACGCTCGCCGCTTGTTCTTCGTCGGCCAGCTCGTCGGCGATGCCAGCGCTTACCCGGTCCAGGATGCTGGTTTTCAGCAACAGGTCGCGGGTACGCGCGGGCTGGTTGTTGAGCACCTCCTCGATCAGGTATCCGGCGACCGCGCTGTCCTTGGCGGCGAATTCCTTGGTGAACCGCTCTGGGTCGGGTTGCTCCTGGATCGAGAGCGCGGCCATGCGCAGCCCCGCGGCCCAGCCCTCGTACAGCTCTGTGAGCTGCCTCAGCGGCTCATCTGGCAAGGTGATGCCATGATGCGCCATCAGCAGGCCCGCTTCCGGAGCAGTGAAACCCAGTTCGCCCGCGCGGATCTCGGTGAGTTCACCGGCCAGCCGGTACCGGTGCAGTGACAGCATCGGGTCTGCCCGAGAGCAGACCACGACTCGCAGGCCAGGTCGCGCGTTGCGCATCAGGTACTGCAGGCCGTCGGTCACTCCAGCGCCGGCGACCAGGTGGAAATCGTCGAGGATCAGCGCTACCGGAGGGTACTGGGTAGCCAGGTCCGAGGCGAGCCGGAGAAGGAACGCGTGCCCGGCGTCGGCGCCGCGCCCGGATGCCGTGGGCGGGCGGCGGAAGGTGACTCCTGCCCTCCGCAGTGCTTTCACGATCGTGGACCAGAACACGCTCGGGCTGCCGTCGTAACGGTCGAGGGTGACCCAGGCCGCGGGGCCGCGTGCCCCGGCGGCCCACGATGCCACCGCCGTCGTCTTGCCGGCGCCGGGCGGCCCGGTCACCACGGTAAGCGAGCGTGACGTGCCTATCGTGATGTGCCGCTCAATGCGCATGCGCCGGACAATCCAGTCGGGTCGGCTGGGCGCGGTGATCTTGGAAAGCAAGACCTCTTCTGAGCTGTTCACCCGGCGTGTGAAACTGGTCGGTGCGCGTACTGCTGCTGCCGCCGTCATGTGGCACCCTTCCCCACCCGGGGCCATCTGTTCCGGGTTCTGCGACCAAGGTGTACTACCGAGGTCCGGGGCAGCCTTCCGTTATTTGATCGTGATGCTGGTAGGGGTGACTTGTAATCACCCTGTCACTGTCTCACCCGGGTGATAAATCACCTCACCCCCCACCGGCCCCGGTCGAGGGTGCCGAGGTTCCATCGCTCTCGCCGGATGAGGGCTGGTCTTGTACCGCGTCGGCTTTGTCCCATCGGTCGAGGCCGTTCTCCAGGCGGACGGCGATCCATACGACCACCGGCACGAGGAGGCTCATCAACAGGATCACGGCCATCCCCGACTCCCAACCAGGTATTCGGCCCCGAGACCTGCCTGAAACGTGTCTCGGACGACACCTTTGCACTCAAACGCCACCATGCCGGTGCCTGACCGGCCTGACATCGCTCCTGCGGGGTGATGTCAGGTGATGTCAGGCCGCGGCGCATCTACTCGCGGGCCAGCATGGCCTGGGCCTCACGTTCCAGGTCGACGTAGGGATCGCCGCTGACATCGACGGCAACGCGCCTGATCGTGCCGCCGGTAAAGCGATGCGGCGATCCGTTCGGGTAGTCGCTAGTGACGGCCTCGCCACTGTCACGGCCCACGCACAGGCCCTCGCCTGCGAGCATGAACATTCCCGGCTGGGTCCTGATCCGGCCCTCGCCGACCTTCTTGTCCCCGTGGTACAGGGACAGGACTCCGGTGGACACGTGGGGCGGGTCCTCGCCGTCCTTGCCGAACGAGGCCGACAGGATCAGGTTCTGCCCGGTGGGCAGGTCCTGGGTGCTGTCGATCTTCTGCTCCGTCATGCCGGCGAAGTTGTATACGTAGTGCAGCCGGTTGTCCTTTACGTAAAGGGCGTGCCCGCCGAACCGCGACCCGTGGGCGAACAGCACTCCTTGCGCGCCGGGAGCGGGGATGTCCACCAGCGCCCCGATCGAATAGGAGCGGTTGCGGACGTTAACCGCCTGCGCCTCTGGCACCTCCGCGCTGTCGGGGAAGTAGGTGTAGCGGTCACGCGGCGAGGCCAGCTGCGGCCGCGGCGTGGTAATGATCTCTAGCGCGGACCGGTCGTCAAGCGGGAATGCGCCGTTCTCGCCCGCCTCGGCGAACCACACGTTGACCAGCTCGCGCAGTTTCTCCGGGTGCTCGGCGGCTAGGTCGTGCAGCTCGGAACGGTCGGTCTCGACGTGGTACAGCTCCCAGGTGTCGCCGTTGAAGTCGCTCCATCCGCTGATCGTCGGGTGGGTCGTGACCGCCTTCCAGCCGTCATGCCAGATTCCGCGCGAACCGAGCATCGAGTAGAACTGCGTCTTGCGGGCGGACGGCGCGGAGGGGGCATCGACGCTGTAACGCATGCTCACGCCGTCGAACCGGCTCTGCACGTGTCCCTTGATGATGTCCGGTGCCTCGACGTCGAGGGCGTCCAGGATGGTCGGCACGATGTCGATGGCGTGGTGGTACTGGTGCCGCAGTTCACCCCGTCCGCCGCTGCCCGCGCTCCGCGGCCAGGAGATGATGCACGGGTCGGAGGTGCCGCCGTTGAACTCGTACCGCTTCCACATCTTGAACGGCGTGTTGAACGCCATCGCCCAGCCGTTCGGGTAGTGGTTGTAGGTCTTCGTCCCGCCGAGCTCGTCGAGCATCGCCAGGTTCCGCTGGATGTTGTCGGGGATGCCGTTAGCGAACAACATCTCATTGATCGACCCGTCGGGGCCGCCCTCGCCGCTCGCCCCGTTGTCCGACACCACGATCACCATCGTGTTTTCGCGTTGCCCGGATTCCTCCAGGTAATCCAGCAGCCGGCCGATGTGATGATCGGCATGAGCCAGGAAACCCGCGTATACCTCGGCCATCCGCGCGAAGAGCCGCTTCTCGTCGCCGGACAGTGAATCCCACGGCCTGGTGACGTCCAGTTGCGGGAATGGCTGGCCCTTGGGGCCCTTGCGGGTCTCGGAGGTGCCGATCGGGTTGATCGGCGGCAGCTCGGTGCCGGCCGGGACGATGCCCATTTCCTTCTGCCGGGCCAGGGTCTGCTCCCGCATTGCCTCGTAGCCCATGTCGAACCGGCCCCTGAACTTGGCGATCCAGTCCTTCGGGGCGTGGTGCGGCGCATGCGCGGCACCCGGCGCGTAATAGAGGAAGAACGGCTTGTCCGGCGCGAGCACCTTCGAGTCACTGATGAACTCGATCGCCTTGCTGGTGATGTCATCGGTCAGGTGGTAGCCCTCCGCCGGTGATTTCGGCTGGTCCACCGGGTGGTTGTCGTAGACCAGGTCCGGATACCACTGGTTGGTCTCCGCGCCAAGGAACCCGTACCAGCGTTCGAACCCGCGGCCGCTCGGCCAGTTCCGCCGGGTGGAGGCCACGTTCATCTCCACGGTCGGGCACAGATGCCACTTGCCGACCATGTAGGTGTTCCAGCCCCGTTCGGCCAGGATCTCGGACAGCATGCCGTTCTCCGACGGGATCGTCCCGCTCGCGTTCGGGAACCCGATTGCCGCCTCGGTGATGCAGGCCATGCTGTTGCGGGTGTGATTGCGCCCGGTCAGCAGGCACGACCGGGTCGGCGAGCATAGCGCCGTCGTGTGCCACTGCGTGTAGCGCAGGCCGTCCGCCGCGATCCGCTCGATATTCGGCGTCTCGATCGGCCCGCCGTAACACGACATGGCCGAGAACCCAACATCGTCAAGCACGATGTACACCACGTTCGGCGCGCCCTCCGGCGCCTTGGCAGGCTCGAACGGCTCCCAGTCCGGAGTGGAGTCCCGGATATCGACGTTGATCGTCCCCTTGAACGGCTTGCTCATTCCGTACTCCTTTCGACGCGGGAGCGGACCTCCTTGGCCACCTGGAACCGAGAGTGGCACCCGGGGCATGCTTCCCGGCTCACCCTCAGTGGGTGGCCAGCCCCAGCACCGGTGCGTGGTCACCCTGCCCGGGTGATGGCCGAGGCCCGCGGATGGCTGATAGTGGGTCTGGGCGGCCGGCCGCGCGGAGTCCCGCGGCTGCTGCCAACCCAACACGGTTCCTGGCCGGGCGTGGCCCCCCGCGGAATCGTCGCGGCGGCGAGCGCGTCGACGTTCTCGGCCGGGCTGGTCAAGAACGGGGTCGGCGGTGCGTCGAAGATCCTCCCCGTCACCTTCCTCGTCATCGTCGCCACGGTAACGCTGTACGGCTTGACGGCCGCGCCGGTAGCCAGGAGGCTGCGAGTGACCCGCCCCGATCGCACCCGGCCGCTGCTGGTCGGCGGTGAGGCCTGTGGGTAACCCACGGGTGGGCACCCGGCCTCTGCGCGTGCTGCGAGACGGCCTCTCGCGGTTCGCTGATTTCCTCGCCTACCTGCGCCGG
>JAWWPV010000957.1:0-4554 GCA_033854775.1 Trebonia sp. | reverse complement strand
CGCAGGCCCCACTTCCGGCCGTACCGCTTCCCGAGGCCGACCGCCTCGATCACATCCATGCAGGGCCTCCTTCTGGAGTCCCCCGCATCGCACGATTACTCATGCGATCTTTATATACCGTTGAACTGACTACAGTCGGGCGAACGGGCCAGACGCGCGCGCGTCTTTGCGGACTCCAGGGCGGCTCAGCAGAGCACCGGGCGGGGGCTGGGGCGGCAGCCGCCAGTTGGCTCCCCGCCAGGGCCGGCCCATCCGGGGTCGACGCCGTCGCCGGCCGCGGTCACGTGGCCCGCGACGCCGTTGCCGGGGATGTAGGGCGGGCGCTGCGGGAACACGTCGCGGGCGCGGCCCGAGCGGATCATCGTGTCGAGGAACAGGACGTCCGCGACGGACACGGCGATGACGGCCTCGCCCGGCCCGGGCACCGGAGCCGGAAGCGAAACCGGGGTCAGCACCTCCGGGCCGCCGAACTCCCGCACCTCGGTCGCCATCCTGCTCATTCTGGTTAACGCGGGCCGTAGACGACGTCTCCCCCGACGTCACGGGTCTGCAGCCCAGGGCGGTCCGGGTCGACGTTGTAAGCGAGGACGCGCCGCGGGCGGATCCGGATAATCTCCGGCGCCAGGTGGCCGTCGGTCTGGGGCTGACCGGATCCGGACGGGGCCGTGACCGTCTCGGCGCCGCCGCGGATCTCAAGGAACCGGACGCCGGCTGCCCCGTTTTCCGGCGCGGGCACGTCATCAGCCACGAAGGCCACGTTCGGGTTCGACTGGATGTTCTTGTACTTGGCGCTCCGCGCCATGTTCATCCCGGCGATGTCGATGGTGCCGAGCTCCTTGTTGTAGCTGAAGCCGACGGGCTTGACCTGAGGGATGCCATCGGGGGCTATCGTGGCTAGCCGCCCGTGCCGCTGCGTGGCGAGGAAACGCTGCTCTGCCTCGGTAAGTGTCATACCCGCGACGGTAGAACCTCAAGTGAGGTTCAAGTCAATGCCGAGCTAGGTTAGGGCTCAGCGTTGAGGTAGGTCAGCACCGCGAGGACGCGGCGGTTGGCGTCCTCGCCGGGGTACAGGTCGAGCTTGGCGAAGATGTTGCCGATGTGCTTGTCGACCGCTTTCTCGGTGACCACCAGCCGGGTGGCGATGCCGGCGTTGCTGTGCCCTTCCGCCATCAGCGCGAGCACGTCGCGTTCGCGCGGGGTGAGCCGGCTGAGCTGCTTGTCGCGGTCATGTCGGGCCAGCAGTTGGGACACGACCTCGGGATCCAAGGCGGTACCGCCGTCGGCGACGGTACGCACGGCCTCGATGAATCGCCGCACGTCGGAGACCCGGTCCTTGAGCAGGTAGCCCAGGCCCCCGGTCCCCGCGGAGAGCAGCTCTTTCGCATAGAGCTGTTCGACGTGCTGGGACAGGACGAGCACGGGCAGATCGGGCAGCTGAGCGCGCGCCTGCACCGCCGCCCGCAGGCCCTCGTCGGTGAAGGTCGGCGGCAGCCGCACATCCACCACCGCCACGTCCGGGCGGTGCGTGATCAGCGCGTGCAGCAATTCGGGTCCGTTATCCACGGCCGCCACGACCTCCATGTCGTAGGCCGTCAGCAGCCGGATCAGGCCGTCCCGGAGGAGGGTCAGGTCCTCGCCAAGGACAACTCGCACGGCAGCTCCATGGTCACCTGAGTCGGACCGCCGATCGGGCTGGTCACCGCGACCATACCGTCGAAGGCGCTCAGCCGCCGCTCAATGCCGCGCAGCCCGCCGTCGGCGCGCGGGGCGGCACCGCCGGTGCCGTTGTCGCCGACGATCGCGACCAGCTTGCCCGGCTCGTATTCAAGCTGCACCCAGGCCCGGGTCGCGCCGCTGTGCTTGACCACGTTGGTGAGCGCCTCCGCGATGACGAAGTAGGCGGCCGACTCCACCGGGGCGGAGCCCCGGCCGGGCACGTTGATGTGCACGTCAACGTGGAGCGGCAGGCTGAGGGCGAGGGCGCACACCGCCCCGTCGAGGCCGCGTTCCGCCAGCACCGGCGGGTGGATGCCGCGGACCAGCGCGCGCAGTTCCGTCAGTGCCTCGCCGCTGGCGGCGCGTGCCTCGGCCAGCAGCGTCAGCGCCAGCTCGGGGTCGTCCCTGACCACCTGCTCGGCCAGGCCGATGTTCATGCCCAGGGCGACCAGCCGGGCCTGCGCTCCGTCGTGCAGGTCGCGCTCGATCCGGCGCAGCTCCGCCGCCGACGCGTCCACCGCGACCGAGCGCGACTCGGTCAGCTGGGTGACCCGGGCGGCCATCTCCGTCCGCGTTGGCGCTAGCAGCGACGAGGCGACCCGGGCGTGCATCTTCAGGAACCACGGTCCGTAGAAGACGGCGAGCGGCAGCATCCACAGGAAGAACACCTGCAGCGTGAAGCCATGCGGCGCGACGTGATACCAGCCGTAGAACAGTGTCCCGATGTCGACCACCAGGTTCCACACGCCGGCGACGACCAGGGCCGCGGGCGCCAGCCCGAGCACCAGGCTGACCGGGACGCCGGCCAGGGTCCAGAGCAGGTCCCGCCAGGTCGCCGGGTCTTTCAGCACCCACATGCCTCGTCGCCATCCCAGCATCAGCCGGTTGCCGTGCTTCGGCTCGGGCCGGTAGGGCGCCGCGATCGTCACCCCCGACCACTCAAGCGCCCGCCGGCGCTCCAGGTCGGCCTGCCACCGCACGGCGAGCAGGATCTTCGGCGCGACTACCAGCCCGAGCCCGGAAGCCACCAGGACAACACATACCAGGGCGAAGACGAACAGCGGCAGGCACGCGACAGCGGTAACCGCCAGCAGCATCCCGCGCAGGCAGGTCCGCAGGGTCCGCTCAGCAAGCCGCCTGGCGGTACCGCCAACGTCGTTCATCGCTGCCTCCATGCTCATCCGCTACCCCGCGCTCGGGTGCCGTTCCCCGTTCCTCCCCTCTATTGTGGGCGCGGACGGCGGTCGGAATCAGTGGTGTTACCACCACCCTTAGATCTGGCCCGCGGTGAGCAGCAGAGCCTAGTAGGCGCGGCCGAAGATGACTCGCTTGCCGTAGGCCGACGGGAGGCCGCAGCGGATACACGGACCGGATTCCGGTGGGCCGTCTAGGGGGATGCAGCGGGCCGTGGCCGAGGTCGCGGCCTTGATTTCCTCCTCGCACTCCGGGGTGCCGCAGTGCAGGGCGCGGGCCCAGCCGGTGGCCACCGCCTCGGTGAAGTCGTCCCACTCGTTGGTGGTGACCGTGTGCTCGTCCCGGAACGCGGTAGCCCGCTCGAGCAGGAAGTCCTGGAACGCGTCCAGTTCGTCGGCCAGGCGCGCGGGGGCGCCGTCCAGGGAGATGGACTCCTTGGCGCCGCCGAGGCGGCGGGCCATGACCGCGCTGCCCGCGGCCAGGTCGCGGGGGCCTAGCTCTAGGCGGATCGGGACGCCGCGCAGTTCCCATTCGTTGAACTTGAATCCCGGGGACAGCTGCGGGCGGTCGTCCACGTGGGCGCGGATGCCCGCGCCGGCCAGCCGCTGGGCCAGGGCCGTCGCGGCGGGGGTGACCTCGGCGGCCTGCTCGCCGCGGCCGATCGGCACGATGACCACCTGGTAAGGCGCGACCCTCGGCGGCAGCACCAGGCCCTTGTCGTCGCCGTGCGTCATGATCACGGCGCCGATCATGCGGGTGGTCATGCCGAACGAGGTGGTGTGCGCGTAGGTGAGCTGGCCGTCCTCGCCCGTGTACTGGATGTTGGAGGCGCGGGCGAAGTTCGTGCCCAGGTAGTGCGACGTGCCGGCCTGCAGGGCCCGGCCGTCGCGCATCATGGCCTCGATGGTGAACGTGCGGACCGCGCCCGCGAACCGCTCGCTTGGCGTCTTCTCGCCCTCGACGACCGGGATGGCGGCCAGCTCGCGGGCGGTGCGGGTGTAGATCTGCTGCAGCGACAGCATGGTCTCGCGCATCGCGCCGGCCTCGTCCGCGTGCGCGGTGTGCCCCTCCTGCCAGAGGAACTCGGTCGTGCGCAGGAACATCCGCGGGCGCAGCTCCCAGCGGACCACGTTGGCCCACTGGTTGAGCAGCAGGGGCAGGTCCCGGTGCGAGCTGATCCACTTGGCCATGTACTCGCCGATGACCGTCTCTGAGGTGGGCCGGACGATGAGCGGCTCCTCGAGTTCCTTGCCGCCGGCGTAGGTGACCACCGCAAGCTCCGGCGCGAAGCCCTCGACGTGCTCCGCCTCGCGCTGCAGGTAACTCTGCGGGATGAGCAGCGGGAAGTACGCGTTCTGGTGGCCGGTCTCCTTGATCCGCCGGTCCAGGTCGTCTTGCAGCAGCTCCCAGATCCGGTACCCGTACGGTCGGATGACCATCGTGCCCCTGACCGGGCCGCGGTCTACCAGTTCCGCCTTCAGTACCAGTTCGTTGTACCAGGCGGAGAAGTCTTCGCTCTGCGGCGTCACTCCGCGTTCGTCTCGAGCCACACCACGAGGCTAGTGCATTGAAATCCTCCCCGGTCTGAAGGCCGAGGACTCCGGCGCGAGTGATCCATTGGCAAGCTATCTAGCCGTCTGCCTA
>JAWWPV010000956.1:0-2677 GCA_033854775.1 Trebonia sp. | reverse complement strand
CGCGAGCTCGCTCTGTAGCCGCGGAGCGGTGTATAGGTCGATTTCCCCTGATGCGATCACGAGCGCGTGATCACCCTGAGATCGACTTGAGACTTTCAGCTCCACGGCTGGAACCATACCGCCCCGTGCGGGCGAAACGCTAGGCATGATGGCATCGAGTGTAGATAAATTCACAACCCCTTAATACTCATCCATCTGTGTATCGCCACGTAACAGGCGTCGACTGGCGTATGATCCGCCGTCACGCCACCATCGGCTCAGGCATGGCCGCCGGCTCCCGGCCGACCGGGCAGCAGATCGCCCGCGGCCCGCCGCGGCAGCCAGCCAGTTCACCGCCGGGAACGCGGACCACGTCGATGCCCGCCGCTTCAAGCCGCGCGTTCGTCAGCGTGTTCCGCTCATAGGAGACCACGGTCCCAGGACCGAGGGCGAGCAGGTTTCCCGCGTCGTCCCACTGGCCGGCCGGGCCGCCAAGCGTCCCAGGCGGCGCGCCCCGGCCGGGGCCGAGCCCGGTCTCGATGACCTGGAGCCGGTCAAGGCCCATGGCCTCCGCCGCCGCCTCAAGGAACGGCCGGGCGTGCGACAGCCGGAGCCCTTCACCGCGCTGGGTGAGGGTCCGCGCGACGAGCGAGTACGCGACCGAGGGACGCATGACCACCGTGTCAGGACCGGCGAGCGTGCACTGGGTGTCCAGGCACTCCTTGGTGGCCGGATCGGTAAGCACGGCCAGCACGGTGTGCGCGAACCCAGTGTCGAACACCCGCCTGGCGAGCCGTTCCATGCCCGCGGGCGACGTGTGCGCGCCAACGCCGATCGCCACGACACCGGGAGCGAGCAGCAGCACGTCACCGCCGGCGAGCAGCTCATGTCCCGGCTCGTACAGCCGCTTGGTCCCGGAGAACATCGGGTGATGCGCGAACACCATCGCGGCGAGTTCCGCCTCCTGACGGCGGCCCTGCGGGCTCGTCACGGCTACGCTGTCGCCTATCCACACGCAGGTGTCCCTCGCGAAGACCAGGTTCGGCAGCGGGTCGATGACATAGTCCCAGGCGCCGAGCAGCCCGAAGACCGCACCGCGGCCGGCCGGGAACTCATCGCGCGCCAGGCCCATGATCAGCACCTGGGCCAGTTCCTCCGGGCTCAGCCCGGCGAGGTGATCCGCGAGTTGCCCGCGCAGTTCCTCGCCGAGACGCGGGTCGCTGGTCGCCGTGCCGATCGCCTGCTCCCTGGCCGCCGCGTACTCAAGCGCGTCCTGGAGTAGTTCGGTCAGGTAGAGCACCGCCACCCCCGCTCCGCGCAGCGCGTCGGCGAACGCGTCATGCTCGGCCTGCGCCCGCTCCGCCCACGGCGGGGCCGGGAACAGCATCCCGCACCGCTGCTGCGGCGTGACCCTCCTCAGTTCCGCTCCAGGCCGGTGCACCAAGACCGTGCGCAGCCGGCCGACCTCGCTGTCTACCCCGTAAAATTCAGACACGAATCCCCCCGGATACGTATCATTCGCGTCACTGCCGCACTATCCCGTAATGAGGGAACTTCCCCGCGCGACACCCCCGCGTGGAATTATCACCACTTCGAGGCGTGATTACGCATCCCGTGACGATGCGATTACAAGTCCCGGCCCGGTCCCGTTGTGCCCGCGCGGCCCGTTCTCCGCCATACTCTCCGCGGCCCGCTCGACGTCACCGCTCAGCGGAAGCGCCGCCCAGACCGTCGTTTCCGACCCGTCCTGACGTGTGTAAACGCCCCAGCGCAGTGACAGCCGGTCAACGATGCCGAGCCCGCGCCCGCCGAGCGCGCCGGCCGCGGGCTTGTTGACCATGGGCACGGTGGGCCCGCCGCCGTCACTCACAGCGACTTCGATGGACTCATCGCTCAGCGTCCACGACACCTTGACAACGCTGTCAGGCAGCGGTGTGCCGTGGCGTATCGCGTTGCTGACGAGTTCGCTCAGGACGAGGCCGGCATCACACGCCGTAGCCTCGTAAACGCCGGCCCTAGTAAGGTCGCCGATCAAACGCCGGCGAGCTATGCCAACGCTAGAGGCTGTATACGGGAGCATCCACACGCCCGAAGTACCCACCTCCATAAACACCCCGCCCCGTCCGTGGAACTGTACGAACCCGGCATGAGCGGAAATGCCCCGTGTGATCTGCGCGAAACCGTGACCTCAAGATTTCCGTCGTGTTTTATGACACAATGCCCGGGCTGTCCGCGCAGCAATACGCATGCGCGCCGCCGAGGCGGTAACGTCTGATGGAAGTTGAACCCTTTGCCCCGCCGAGACACCTAGTGAGTGGCACCATGGCTGACCCGACCGTCGTGGTCGACAACCTGCACGTGGTCTACCGCGTCTACGGCGCGGGGGGCAACAAGGGGACCGCGGCGACGTCCCTGATGCGCTTGGTCAGGCGGCAGCGCCGCGTCTCGATCAGGGAAGTCCACGCGATCCGCGGCATCTCGTTCATCGTCAACCACGGTGACGTGGTCGGCGTCCTCGGCAGGAACGGTTCAGGCAAGTCCACGCTGCTGCGCGCCATCGCCGGGCTTCTTCCCGCGGAGCGCGGCGCGGTGTACACCTCCGGCCAGGCGGCGCTGCTCGGCGTGAACGCCGCGCTGCTCGACGACCTCACCGGCGAGCGGAACGTGGTGCTCGGCTGCCTGGCGATGGGCATGCCGC
>JAWWPV010000955.1:0-6552 GCA_033854775.1 Trebonia sp. | reverse complement strand
GGCATCAGCACGGACGACGAGATCGAGCAGCAGGCTAAGACCCTTGACCGCATCGCGGAGGACGCCAGCGAGGGGGCGGCAATCCTGCGGGCGATGATCGTCCGTCGTAAGCGCGCGCACGGACTGCTGCCTCGGCGGGTACCACGTGATATCCCGAAGGTGCACCGGGTTCCTCCCGGCCCGGGTAGCGGTGCATCGTGACCGAGGACGCGGCAGTGATCGAGAACCTTGAGTTACTCCGCCGTGAGTGGGGCCATGCCTACGTGATCTGGTTTCAGGCTGGCCAGTACTGCGCATGCCGGCGCGACAACGCGGCGATCTGCCGTCGCTCAAAGGCGGACGACCTCCGCAAGGAGATGGACACAGACTCCCAAGCCTGTCCAGTGCTCGTCTAAGCCAGGATCATGGAGGCGAAGGGCTTGCTGTGCCATTCCCCACCCGCCTGACCTCCGGAAAGAGACAGGTCTCAGACCGGAATCGTATTTTCGAACGGCACAGGCCCAGGATCGCGGGGCTGTCCGTGGGCGTCGGCCGGTACTCCTCACCCGCGAGAGTCTCCCCATCTTGAGGAAGCGTTTTGACTGGGTCGCTAGCTATGGCCGCACCACCTGTTGATCAAGCGCGAGTATTCATGGGCTGCGTTACTCCAAGAGATACTTCCTTCGAAATGTTGGCCTACTAGGTCCGCTCCGCACTCAATTCCGCGGGCCAGTGCTGGCGGATCGTGAGGTTCAACTGAAACCGCACCAGCATACCGCGCCGCGGCCTCGATCAGGCCGCCAACTCTTGTCACAACTACAGGGAGGCCCCTACCCATCGCGATACTGAGTGGCCCAGATGACGATGAGCGATGATAGGGCAGAACGACAATGTCAGCTCCGGCGAAATGGCCAGCTGCTTCCTCATCAGTCACATACCTGTTAACGAACGTAATCCGTTCCCGGTATGGCGATGCAGCGATCAATTCGGCCGGAAGATTCCAGTCTTCCCAGGTTTCGCCTATCACTGTGAGCCAGAAGTGCGGATGCGAGGAGCACACCAGATCGAAGGCCGCGACAAGGTCTTCTAGTCCTTTGAAAGGTCTGATCACTCCGAAATATAGGAGATTGATTACTCCTGGCTTCGCCGGCCGAACGGGCTTTCGAGCAGGGAGGTAGTCGTAGTCGGCGTGCGGAAGTAGTTCCAGACTCCCGTTCAGGCGGTAACGAGTTCGTATGAGATCATCGTCAAACTTAGAGTGGACAAGTTGAGCAGCGGAGAGCCCCAGGAGGAACCGTCCGCAGGAATTTACGTAATGAAGAGCTACAGGAAACCTGGCTTCACCGACATCCTGAGCCTCGTGGAATTCAATAACTACTTTGGCTCCGAGCAGGCGCGCAACTACTGCCAGGATCAGGTAAGTGTGCAGAACCACACCCGTCCACCACTGCAGGATGAGTATCTCGGGGCGTTCACGGCAAACTAGTTGGATAGCCCGGATGAGCGACGGGCCCCAGTACCAGTCGACGCCATCCACTCTCTCTACATCGTCGGGTAGTCGAAGGTCTGTGAGTGTGGCGCCAACCCTAGAGCCTCCGGGGTAGAGCCAAACTGGCAACAGCCTGCGTATCAGGACAGCGGAACATCTGTGGCCATCTTCTTGCAGTGCCCGGATGAGAGAGAAGGTGTAATAAGTGACGCCCGACAGGAAGCGTGTCCCTGGACCCACCACACAAACTCGCCTGCATTGGGGCGCAGAAGCCTCTTCGCGAGTAGACCGGCCCCACTCCGCCCTCCACCAGGTCGTGGCGCGTTCGCCACGGTGCGTCTGCATGTCGCTGATTACTAGTCGTGCTTTCCTGTTGTTGCTGCCTGTTTTCCTGGAGCAGACCGGGTGCGAAGGCGATGGGCGCTGGTCAGCCATGGTGATAAGTCGGCGCGGGTTCAGCCATCCCGCGCTGGTACGCCTGGGGATCGCCGGCTGGCTCCTCCGACGCCTGCGGTCCGGTGGTCTGGGTCAGGCCGGAGAAGAAGTCGCTGGCCTCGGCGACCTCTGGCATCGGGCGGCGGGCCCGCCACCTGGACGGGACGAACAGCGGGGTGGCCATCGCCAGTCCGACTGCCCCGAGAATCCCGGTGCGGAGCATGGCCTCAAGACCTGCCCCGTAGGTGTGCGACTTCAGGGGGATCAGGTCGACAGCGTGCCGGGCGCTGACCACATACAGGACTGTCAAGCCGAGTAGCAGCAGGCCGGGCAGCCCGGCGGCGAGCGGTGAGATCCGCGGCGCAGCCACCAGGATCCCGGCCAGCATCCCGGTGCCCGCAACCGCGATGAGTGCGGCCAGCGTGCGATGGTCGGAGAGGAAGGAGCTACTCCCGGCCGGCAACCAGGACAGAGAGGTGGCGCGCAGCAGCTGGAGATATCCCCAGGCCCCCGCGAGGAACAGGGCCACTGCCATGACGATCGCCAGGGCGATCCCGATCAGATGCCGCATGCTGCCACCTTCGGCCAGAGGTTCGCGCTCCGCTTACCCACTGAAGAGCGGCATCGGCGCCGTGGTGTTACCCCGCCCTCGGTGCGGACACGGCAGCAGTTCCGAGGACACGAGCCCGGGCTAGGGAGCGGGCGAGATCCGGGGACGACGGGTGGCCTTGGCGATGCGCACCGGCGGCGGTCTGCGACCTTTCCCTGCTTGCCTTGGCTAGCTCCGCCGCAGTTCTTTCCGTTACACCCTCCGGGCCGTCCCGGCACCAGACTGGGCCATCACAGGGATATTCGGGTCTGATCCTGGCAATCTGGCTGCGAGGCGGTGAGCTGGTCCCGATACTCCCAGCTGTGATCGGTGACGACTTTCCGGAGGTTGTGGCGGCCGCCCAGACGGGCAGCGAAGCCGCGTTCTCGCTCCTGTGGCGTGACGGTAACCCGGATCTGCTGCGCTATCTCCGGGTAGCTGCGCCTGAAGCGGCCGAGGACGTCGCGGCGGAGGTCTGGGTGCAGGTATGCCGGGGGTTGCCCGGCTTCCACGGGGACGAGCGGGCCTGGCGATCCTGGTTGTTCACGATCGCCCGCCGGCGTGCCATCGATGAGGGCCGCCGCCGGTCCCGCCACCCCGTAGCCCCGCTCGACCACGTGCCGCACGGCCGGGAGCCCTGGACCGCAGATGCGGAGGTGCTGGCCATCGAGAATCTGGCCACGGCCGCGGTAATCGAGGCAGTGCTGGCCCTCCCGCCCATGCAGGCGGAAGTAATCGTGCTGCGGATGCTGGCCGGCCTGGACAACGAGGCGGTGGCCCGGATAGTGGGCCGGAGCCCGGGCGCGGTCCGGGTCGCTGCCCACCGGGGCCTGCGCCGCCTGGCCCAGACTCTGTCTCCGGCGGGAGTAACACGATGACCGGCGATGGAGCTAGCGGGGGTGACATGCCGACCTTCCCGTCCCCAGCGCACGGCGAGATCCCCCCGGTCGGGGATCCCGCCTACGATGCGATGCTCGCCAGGACCCTCCCACCCGAGGACGCCCCGGCCGAGCTGGGCCTCGTGGCGGGAGCTTTCGCTGCGCTCCGCGCGGCGCCGGTGGACAGCGGGATGACCGCCGAGGCCAACGCCCTGGCGGCGTTCCGCGGCGCGGTCGGCAGGCCATCTGAACCTGCTCGCCCACGTCGCAGGAGGCACCCCGTGCTCACAGCCTTGCTCAGCGCCAAGCTGGCCGCGGCCGCCGCGGCCGCCGCTGTCACCCTTGGCGGCGCCGCCGCGGCGGCGTACGCCGGAAAGCTGCCCGCCCCGGCGCAGAGATTCGCGCATGACACCATCGGTGCGCCCAAGACCCCGGGCGCACAGCCCGCACACTCAGCGACCCCCCAGCCGACAGTGCTGCCCGGGCACTCCGCCCACGGCCTGTGCACCGCCTACGCACACCTGAAAGCCCACGGCAGTGCCGCGCGGAAGGCCACCGCGTTCCGCCAGCTGGCCGCCGCCGCCGGCGGCGGCGCCCACATCAGCGCGTACTGCGCCGGGGTGGCCCACCCCGGGAACCCTTCCCCCGGGGCGACGCCCGCCCACCCGGGCAAGTCCTCCACGCTGCCTTCCCCCGCACAGCGCACCCACCCGGTGGGCAAGCCCACCACCCCGTCTTCGCACGCGCCGGCCACCCACCCGGCGGGCAAGCCCACCAGCGGCTCCTGACCTGCCCGGCCACCCCAGGAGAGCGGCGGCACGGGTCTCACCTGCTCCCGGCCGGCGCACCGAACGATGCAGCGGTTCAACGACGCCTAAACCGAGCGCGCCGCGTGCCCGGGCGTGACGTTCATCGCGGGCCGCCAACGGAGCGGCGCAAATCTTGGTCAGCGCGGTGTAGGTGGTGACGGCGATGGCCAGGTGCATGAGCATGAGGATCACCACCGGGCCGGTGGGGTTGCCCGGGGTTCCCAGCAGCAGGAAGTCGGGGATGAGGAACAGCGCCGTGACCAGCGCCGCCAGCCGGGTGAGCAGCCATTTCGGCCGGGAGTTCAGCCTTGTCACGGCCGTCCACGTCGCCGTGGCTCCCGCTATTCCCAGCACGGTGAGCAGAGCGTAGGTCCCGAAGCTGAATTTGCCGAAGGACGCGGGAACGGTGAATGCCGCCTGGCCGACGGTGGCCAGCAGCAGGTCGGCCGCCAGCGAGGCGGCCGCGGCGGCCAGTCCCGCCGCCAGTACACGCCGGCGTGCTGGCGGGGTCGCGTCCGGTTCGGGGCCGGTTCGGGTGAACCGGGACGCCCGCCGGGTGAGCAAAGTTGGCTTGGTGGACATGAGCCCTCCTCATTGACCGGGAACCTCATCACCGACGCTAAGGAGCGTGCCCCCGGCCCCGCATCGGCCGCCAGATGCCTGTTCCACGCCGGACTGGTCCGCGCGAGGTACACCCGGAGCATGCGCTGGCCGGGGACGACCAGGCCGCTTACATAGGCGATGACGACCACCGCGGCGGCGGCCCTGCATCCCGGGGACTACGTCTCGCGGCCGGATGGACGCATCGATCGCCCTCTCTGATCCGCCTACCCCCACGCGCACTTTTGACAGATTGTCAACGCGTTGACAAACGTCGAGGGGAGGTATTCGGTGGGATCGACGTCATGTCACGGCATTAACACACTATTGGCATGAAGTGGTGGCGTCCGTCTTGAACCTTCGGGTGTCGGCGTTACCGCGAAGCGCTCCTGGCGCACAAGCATTGAACTGGGGAGCACGACGATGAGTTTCTTCCGGTTCGGACATACGCGACACCGACGGGCACTGCGGGTCATGGCCGTCCTGGCCTCGGTGACCGTGATCGCAGCTGTCCTCGGGCCGGCCGCGATGACGTCCGCCGCGTCCGCGCAGACATCGGGTCCCGTCTGCGAGACGTCCACCACTACCGAGTATGCCCAGGGCACGACGGCGGCCGCGATCGGATGGGCCGGGAACGACGAGGCCGTCGTCGCGTGCCTGAGCGGCAGCTTCGTTGTCAAGAACACCGGCCAGCTTTACGGCTACGGTATCTACACCGGCGGCGCTACCGCGTGGGTCAACGCCGACGGATACCTGCCCGCGCTGACCAGCAGCTTCCACAGTGGCCACGCTGCGGTCAGCATCACCAACTTCGGTGACAAGGTCACCATCGGCGGCAATCCCTTTGTCGTGATCTACAGCCGGGTGACGGTGACCAACCCGACCAGCAGGCCCATTACGGCCGATCCGAAACCCACGCCGAACCTGATACCGCTTCGCGCCGCATCTGACGTCGTCCCCCCACGCTCGACGGTGAACCACGACTACGCGGTGTTCTCTGACAAGTTTGCCGGCAGCTATCCCTATCCCGGCAAGGGCCAGCTGACCGCGGCGGGCAGTTACGCCCAGCACTTCGCACACATGAGCGCGTACTGGCATGGGCAACTCAGCCAGCTCGCCCAGATTCGTCAGCTACCCGATCGCCAGCTCATCGATGCCTACGAGGCCGGGTTTATCTACACGCAGATCACCCGCGCCGGCACCCATCTCAAGACCGGCGTCAACGGTTATGACAAGGAGTACAGCCACGACGTCGTCGGCATCCTGGCCAACATGCTCACCCAGGGCTTCTCGACCGACGGCACGGTCACCGCGGCAGACCTGCTGCTGCGCCTGCGTGACGTGGTCGGAACCCAGGCCCAGTACGACGACGGCATCTGGAAGTACTCCTGGCCGTGGGCAATCTACCTGCAGAAGACCGGTGACATCGCCACGGTCCGGGCCAACTTCTCCACCCCCGGTCCGCTGGGTGACGCCGCCGAGCCGAGCATCAAGGACACGGCACACGCGATCGCCGCGGCACGCACCGGGCCGGGCGGCATCATCGAGGCGACGAACGACATCGACGCGAACGGCTACTGGACGATCGACGACTACTCGGCCCTTATGGGGCTCGCGTCGTACCGATGGCTGGCGCAGCGGCTCGGTGACACCACAGAGTACAACTGGGCCACCAGCGAGTACAGCAGCCTTCTCGACGCGGTCAACCAGACCCTGGGCAACACGATCTCGAAATACGGCCTTGACTACCTGCCCTGCTCGATGGTCGAACCC
>JAWWPV010000954.1:0-3526 GCA_033854775.1 Trebonia sp. | reverse complement strand
GAGCCCGCGGCCGCCACCGCGTGCAGTGCCGCGGACGTCGCGATCGGCCCGGTCTCCACGCCGTCCGCCGTCTCGAGCAGCAGCGCGGCCGATGCCCCGAGCGCCAGGCACGCGCGCAGCTGCTCCTCGGCGGCGACCGGGCCAAGGGAAGCGACGGTCACAGAGCCGCCGAACCGTTCGACGAGCCGCACGGCCTCCTCGACCGCGCACTCCTCGTGCGGGCTGATCGTGAACCCGGATGTCGACGTGTCGATGGCCCGCTGGTCGGCGGTCAGCGTGAGCACGCCGCCGATCGTGGGCACCCGCTTGACGCAGACGAGAATGTCCATCGCTTCAACCCCTTTCTTTTTGACGCTTTGGGCCAAGGAACTGCGCGGCTAGGCAAAAAGAAAGGAGTTGTCACCGCATCCGGGCGCCGGAAGGATCGAACACGGCTCCCTGAGAGGCGACCGTCACCGGGTACTGCTCGCCCATGTACTCCACGAGCAGCGGTGTCCCGACGGCGGACAGCTCGGCCGGCAGGTAGGCCATCAGCAGGTGCTTGCCGACCGACGGCCCTGACCCCGCCGACGTCACGAGCGACGGCCGCCCGTACGCGTCGACTAGCCGCGCGCCGTCCAGGGTGAGGATCGGCTCGCCGCCGAGCATGTACCTGGGCATCGCGTCGGCGGAGGCGTGCGAGTCGACGGTCAGCGTGCACAGCACCGCGGCCGGCGTCGCCACCCGGGCGGCGAGGTACGCCTCCTTGCCGATGAACGGCTCGGCCTTCACCCGCGGCCTGGTCATCCCGGCCTCCACGGGGTCGTACTCGGGCGTGAGCTCCGCACCGAAGGCCCGGTACCCCTTCTCAAGCCGCGCCGTCGTCCCGTAGACGCCGATCCCGACGGGCACAAGCCCGTACGGTCGCCCGGCGTCCCACAGCAGGTCCCACAGGTGCCCCGCTTGCTCAGCCGCCGCGTGCAGCTCCCAGCCGAACTCCCCCACATAGGAGATCCGTGACCCGAGCACGACCGCTGCGCCAAGTTCAAAAAGTCCAGTCATCCCGAACGATTGCGGCGGACTCTGGTCCCCCTCCCTGCTCACCGCGGCGAGGATGTCGCCGGAGCGGGGTCCCCAGAGCCCGATCGTGGACCACGCCGAGCTGACGTCGGCCAGCTGCGCGTCGTCGGGCAACCGGTCGCTGATCCACTTGGCGTCCCGGCCGCCGTCCGCGGCGCCGGTCACCACCCGGAAGCTGCGGTCGCCGAGGCGCATGATCGTGAGGTCGGCGACGAACCTGCCCGCCTCGTTGAGGAACGGCGTGTAGACGGTCCTGCCGACCGGCACGTCGAGCTGGGCGACGGCGAGGTGCTGCAGCCCGGCGAGCGCACCGGGGCCGGTGACGTCGAGGATGGTGAACGCGGACAGGTCGACGAGCCCGGCGCCGTCGCGCATCGCCAGGTGCTCGGCGTTGATGACCGGCGACCACCAGCGGGACTCCCACTCGGCGGGCCGCTCCATGAGCTTGCCCGCGTACTTCTCAAGCAGCGGCTCGTTGGACGCGTACCAGTGCGGCCGTTCCCAGCGGGCGGTCTCGTAGAACACGGCGCCGAGATCCCTGGCCCGCTCGTAGAGCGGTCCCGTGCGCAGCGCGCGCAGCGACTCGTACTGCTCGGCGGGGTGCACGATGCCGTACATCTTGTTGAACGACTCGGCGGCACGGGCGCGGGCGAACCCGGTCGTCCTTGACGACGCGTAGAACCGGGCGAGATCGGCCTCGTGCACGTCGACGGTCGGCACCTTGCCCGACATCAGCTCGGCGACGGCCCGGCCACAGCCTGGACCTTCCTTGATCCAGCTCGCCGCGGCCGTCCACAGGCCCTTCACCTCGGGGGTCTCACCGAGCAGCGGGTGCCCGTCTGGCGTCATCGAGATGAGCCCGTTGATCGCGTACCTGATGCCCGCCTTCTCGTCGCCGAGCAGCTCAGGCATGAGCTCAAGTGACGCGGCGAGCTGCGGGTCGAAGTCATCGGCGGTGAACGGCAGCTCGGTCGGTGAGAGCACGGCCTGCTCGTTGGACGGGATCGTCTCCGCCGGCACGATGATCGGCCGGTGCATGTAGGAGCCGACCTCCATGTCGCCGCCGTGCTGCCGCTCGTACATGCCCTCGTCGACGTCGCGGACGATCGGGTAGGAAATCTCGCCGGCCGTGCCCGCGAACAGGCCGATCGGGCCGACGCTGATCATCTGGTGCACGACCGGGGTCAGTGCCAGCCTTGCCCCGGCCAGGGCGGCGACCTTCGCGGACCAGACGCCGCAGCAGATCACGACGTTGTCCGTCGCGATCTCGCCCTCGCTCGTGACGACGCCGGTGACCCGGTCGGCCCCCGTGGTGCTAGGAACCGTCGTGATGTCCAGGACCTCGGCCGCAGAGACGACCGTGAGCGCGCCGCCGGCCTGTGCCCGCTCGCGCATCAGCGTCCCGGCCCGCAGGCTGTCGACGACGCCGACCGTGGGGAAGTAGCCACCGCCGAGAATGACCGACGGATCCAGGTAGGGGACCAGCTTCTGCACGCCCTCCGGGGTCAGGTGCTCGGCCGGGACACCCCAGGCCTTGGCCTTGGTGACGCGGCGCCTCAGCTCCTGCATCCGCTCTGGCCTGCGGGCGACTTCGATGCCGCCAGACTCGGTGAAGACAGCCAGCGCCTTGTACTGCTCGGTCGAGTCCCTGGTCAGCTCGAACATCAGCCTTGAGTACTCGATCGGGAAGACGAAGTTGGACGCGTGCCCCGTGCTGCCGCCCGGGTTCGGCAGCGGGCCCTTATCCACAAGCACGATGTCCTTCCAGCCGAGCAAGGCCAGATGGTGAACCAGGCTGTTGCCGACGATGCCCGCGCCGATGACCACGGCGCTCGCGCGCGCTGGAACGTCGCTCATGGATTCTCCTCAAGCAATACGGCTAGGGCCGCTTCCAGTCGCTTGGTGCCGGTGTCGATACGGGTCAGCGGCAGGTTGAATTGGCTGGCGATCCGGGCGGCTGCCTCTTCCAGTTCAGACGTTGCTCCCTGAGCTAGCCAGACCAAGCGGGAGTAGTGGCCGAAGTAGTCCGTCCACAGTTCCGGGTGACGGTCCAAGCCCAAGGGCTGGATTACTGCTCTGTCGAAGGACTTGATCAAGTAGTCGGTTAGCAGGTAGGTGCCTGGCTCTTCCGCGAAGAGCTGCTCTATCTCTTGCGCGCCGGCGTAGAGGTCGTAGCAGTGGAGGCCAGGCAGGCGGCTGACGCCGGCCTTGGCCGCCAGGTCGTCAAGGGCGCCGTAGGTGCCGCAGTCGGCGTAAGCCAGGACCGCGGAAGATCCGTCGGCTTGGGCAGTCAGCAGCTTCCGTTCGGCATGACTCTTTATCTTTTCCGGGCGGTTGTGGAGGGCGGCCGGCAGCGGCCGGACGATGACCGGCCAGCCGCGGCGGGCCGCGATCTCGCGGATATGGCCCGCCAGGGCGCCGCAGGCGACGACCTCGACCTCTTCGCCGGCTTTCCGGGGTGGTGGTT
>JAWWPV010000953.1:0-2535 GCA_033854775.1 Trebonia sp. | reverse complement strand
GCTCGACGCCCACCAGGACTTGTTCTGGGTCATGAGGCGCCTGCCGTTCCCGACCGTCGCAGCCGTCAACGGCGCCGCGGTCGGCGCCGGCGTCACGGTGGCGCTGCTGTGCGACCTCGTCGTGGTGGCCGAAGACACTTTCCTCAGTGACCCGCGGGTCTCCCTTGGACTCCTTGACGGCGCGGGCGGGTTGGTGCTTTGGCCGCTGCTGACCAGCCTGTCTGCCGCCAAGGAACACCTGCTCCTTGGAGACCGGGTCAGCGGCACCGAAGCCCATCGCCTGGGGCTGGCGAACCGGGCGGTACCTGCATCCGACGTGTTGGAGGAGGCGCTGGAGCTGGCCAAGCGCCTCGCCGCGCTCCCGGCGGAGGCCGTCCGTCAGGCCCGACTGCTGCTGAACTCCCACATTGATCGGGCCGCCGTGATCCTCGAGGACTGTGCCCGCGCCGAAAGCGCTTGTTTCGACACCGAGGAGCATCGCGTGCTGCTGGAGCGCCTAAGTGCGCGGGTTGCAGCCAAGACGGCGAGGGCGACGTAATGGGCGCCGGCACCCGGGTCGCGGTCGTCACGGGTGGAACCCGGGGGATCGGCCGTGCCATCACCGACTGGTTGACTCGGTCCGGTATCGCGGTCGCCGCGGTGTACGCTCGCGACGTCGCTGCCGCGCAAGCGCTCCGCGACGATGCCGCGCGGTGCGGGGCCACCGTGACCCTCCATCAGGCTGATGTCGGGCAGCCAGCTTCCTGCAAGACGCTGGTCGCCGAGGTTCTCGAGCGGCACGGGCGGCTGGACTATCTGGTCAACAACGCCGGGATGGTGATCGAACAACGCCTCGGCGAGGTCAGTGCCGAGGACTGGCACCGGCAGCTGGCGGTTAACTTATCGTCGGCGTTCTTCCTCAGCCATGCCGCCTTGGCTCCTATGAAGAAACAGCGTTTCGGGCGTGTGGTCAACATCGGTTCGGTCACCGCCCTGATGGGCAGCCCCGTCCAGGTCGCTTATGGCGCCGCCAAAGGGGGCATCGTCGGCCTCACCCGATCCAGTGCCCGTGCCGTCGCCCGCAAGGGCATCACCGTGAACTGCGTGATCCCCGGCAGTTTCGACACCGACATGTCCGCCGAGCTGACGTACACCGACCGGGATGCGGTGACATCGATGATTCCGGTCGGACGCTGGGGCCGACCCGAGGAACTCGCACACGCCGTCGCGTTCCTGCTCGACGACCTTGCGTCCTACATCACCGGCGCGGTCGTGACCGTCGACGGCGGAATGAGCATGGGCGGATGAGGACGAACCGAACTCGACTGACCGCAGCCGACATCGCGGCCCCCCCGGTGGCCGCGGACCGCCTCGAGGAATACCGGCGCTTCGGATACGTCAATGACCTGACGATGTCCGCGTTGGTCGTGCGGGCCGCCCGGCAGTGGGGCTCACGACCGGCCATCATCGAAGGCGGCCATCAGCTGACCTACCAGGAGCTGCTCGAGCTGGTCGAACGCGCCAGCGCGTGGCTGGCCGGAGCGGACGTCGGGCCCGGCGACGTGGTGTGCTGGCAGACACCCAACTGGTGGGAAGCCCACGTGCTGGCGCTGGCGGTCTGGCATGCCGGCGCGGTGAGCTGCCCGATCGCCCCGTTCTACCGGGAACACGAACTGCGCCAGGTCATCGACCAGGTACGGCCAGCAGCCGTGGTGACCGCCGAGACGTTCCGCGGCTTCGCCCACGCGGAAGCGTTCGACGACCTGCTCGGCGCGGCCGGTCTCGGCGACGCGGCCCGCGTGGTGCTGCGTGGAACCCGGCCGGGCTGGTCGTCTTTCGACGTCGTCGTCTCACACGGTCGGCGCCAAGAATCCGCGATCCTTGGGGCCGACGAACCCTGCCTGGTCCTCTTCACCTCGGGGACAACCTCGGGCGCCAAGGCGGCGGTGCACTCCTCGCGTACGTTGTTGGCCGAAACCCGCCAGCTTGCCAATGCCTGGGGCCTGTCCTGGGAGGACGTCGCCTACATGGCGGCCCCGCTGCAGCACATCACCGGCGTGCTGAACGCGATGACCATCCCGTTATTCGTTGGCGCCTCGGCGGTGTTGGCCGAACGGTGGGACCCCGACGTCGCGGTGGCCGACATCATGTGCCACCGGGTGACCTATTCGGCCGGGGCGACGGTGTTCCTGCACGAACTGACGGACGCCGCCCGCGCCGCCCGCGTGCAGCTGCCGCTGCGGAACTTCGCCTGCGGTGGGGCGGCGGTACCGCGCGCGGTCATGGAACGAAGCGAAGAGCAGGGGATTCCCGCCTCGCGGGTGTACGGCATGACCGAGCTTCCGACCGTGACGGTGATGAACCGCGCGTATCCGTTCGACCTGCGCGCAGAAACCGACGGCGCGATCGCCCCCGGGGTGCAGGTCCGGGTCATCGGGACAGACGGCGAGCCACTGGCGGCGGGATGCGCAGGCGAGCTGTTGGTGCGCGGACCCGAGCAGATGCTGGGCTACCTCGACCCTGCGGCCAACCGGGCCGCCCTCGACGACGCGGGAT
>JAWWPV010000952.1:0-11337 GCA_033854775.1 Trebonia sp. | reverse complement strand
CGACCGTGCCGACGCCCACCTCCGCGACCAGCTTCAAGTGCACCCGGGCGGCCGGGTTGGCGTTCTTCAGGTCGTGGATGAGCTGCGCCAGGTCCTCGATCGAGTAGATGTCGTGGTGCGGCGGCGGGGAGATCAGGCCGACGCCTGGCGTGGAGTACCGGGTCTTGGCGATCCACGGGTACACCTTGTGCCCTGGCAGCTGGCCGCCCTCGCCTGGCTTCGCGCCCTGCGCCATCTTGATCTGGAGGTCATCGGCGTTGACCAGGTACTCGCTGGTGACGCCGAACCGGCCGGACGCCACCTGCTTGACCGCGGAGCGCCGCAGGTCGCCGTTGGGGTCGGGGCTGAACCGGTCGGGGTCCTCGCCGCCCTCACCGGTGTTGGACCGGCCGCCGAGCCGGTTCATCGCGATGGCCAGGGTCTCGTGCGCCTCGGCGGAGATCGACCCGTAAGACATCGCCCCGGTGGCGAACCGCTGCACGATCGACGCGACCGGCTCCACGTCATCAATGGGAACCCGCGCGGCGGATTCACCTTCCCCCGGCTCGTCGATTCCCTTGACGCGCAGCAGGCCGCGCAGCGTCTTCAGCTTCGCCGACTGGTCGTCGATCAGGGAGGTGTACTCTTTGAAGATCTCGTACCGGCGGCTGCGGGTGGCGTGCTGGAGCTTGAATACCGTCTCGGGGCTGAACAGGTGCGGCTCGCCCTCGCGCCGCCACTGGTACTCCCCGCCGGTCTCCAGGCGGCGGTGGCTGAGCCCGGCGGCGAAGTCCGCCCCGGCGACGGCCGCCCGGCGGGCGGCCTCCTCGGCGAGCACGGAGAAACCGACGCCGCCGAGGCGCGAGGAGGTGCCGGCGAAGCAGGTGCCGATGACCTCGTCGCCGAGGCCGATCGCCTCGAAGATCTGCGCGCCGGTGTAGGAGGCGACGGTGGAGACGCCCATCTTGGACATGACCTTGAGCAGGCCCTTGCCCAGGGCCCTGATGAGGTTCTTCTCCGCCCTGTCCGGCGTGATGGGCTGTGCCGTGGCGCTGACGAGCTCGCCCGCGGCGGCGAGGTCGCGGACGGTGTCGATCGCCAGGTAGGGGCAGATCGCCGCGGCGCCGTAGCCGACGAGCAGCGCGACGTGGTGAGTCTCGCGGGCGTCGCCCGACTCGACGATAAGTCCCACCTTGGTGCGGGTCTTCTCCCTGATCAGGTGATGGTGCACCGCGCCGGTGAGCACCAGCGACGGGATCGGGATGAGCTTGTCGTGCTCCGGTCCGCGGTCCGAGAGGATGATCAGGCGCGCGCCGCGCTCGATCGCCCTGTCGACCTCCACGCAGATCTCGGTCAGCCGGGCGCGCAGGCTCTCGCCCATCTCGACAGCACTGGCGCCCGCCGGGCCGAACCGGCCGTCGACCACGTGCGTGGCGAGCCCCGGCATGTTCCCGTCGTCGTTGATGTGCACGAGCTTGGCCAGGTCCTGCTCGCCGATCACCGGGAACGGCAGGGTCACTTGGCGGCACGAGGCCGGGCCCGGGTCGAGCAGGTTCCGCTCAGGTCCGATGTTGGTGGCGAGCGAGGTGACGAGCTCCTCGCGGATCGCGTCCAGCGGCGGGTTTGTGACCTGTGCGAACAGCTGGCTGAAGTAGTCGAAGACCAGCCGCGGCCGGTCGGAGAGCACGGCCACCGGGGTGTCGGTGCCCATCGAGCCGATCGGCTCGGCGCCGGCCCGTGCCATGGGGCCGAGGATGAGGCGCAGTTCCTCTTCCGTGTAGCCGAAGGTGCGCTGGCGGGTCAGCAGGTTCGCCGCGGTGGGCACGACCCGCTCACGGTCGGGCAGGTCGTCCAGGTGCACTAGCCCGGCGTGCAGCCAGTCCTGGTAGGGGTGCTCGGCGGCGAGGGCCGACTTGACCTCCTCGTCCTCGACGAGCCGGCCGGCGGCCGTGTCGGCGAGGAAGATGCGGCCGGGCTGGAGCCGGCCGCGGCGCACGACACGGGCGGGCTCGATGTCGAGCACGCCGACCTCGGAGGCCAGGATGACCAGGCCGTCGGCCGTGACCCAGTACCTGCCCGGGCGCAGCCCGTTGCGGTCGAGCACGGCGCCGATCACTGAGCCGTCGGTGAACGCGATCAGCGCGGGGCCGTCCCATGGCTCGATCAGCGCCGCCTGGAACTGGTAGAAGGCACGGCGCCTGGCGTCCATCTCCTCATGGTTCTCCCACGGTTCGGGGATCATCATGAGCAGCGCGTGCGGGAGCGACCTGCCGCCGAGGTGCAGCAGTTCCAGGCACTCGTCGAACGACCCGGAGTCAGAGCCGTCCGGGTCGATGATCGGGAACAGCCGCTCGATGCCCTTGCCCGACTTCGACTCGGGGATCAACGGGGAGGCGAGCATCGCCTCGCGGGCGCGCATCCAGTTCCTGTTGCCCTGCACGGTGTTGATCTCGCCGTTGTGCGCGACGTAGCGGTACGGGTGCGACCTCGGCCAGGACGGGAACGTGTTAGTGGAGAACCGGGAGTGGACCAGCGCGAGGTTGGACGCGTAGCGCTCGTCGGACAGGTCGGGGAAGAACGGCTCGACCTGCGGTGCCGACAGCATGCCCTTGTAGACGATCGTCCGCGTGGACAGAGACGCGAAGTAGGCGCCGGTCTCGTGCTCGGCGCGCTTGCGCAGGCAGAACACCATGCGGTCGAGGACGAGGCCGCTCTCGCCCGCCTCGCCGGCCACGAACAGCTGCGCGATGCGGGGCAGCGCCTCGAGTGCGCCCGCGCCGCACGCGGCCTCGTTGATGGGCACGTCGCGCCAGCCGAGGACGGTCAGCCCCTCGTCGGCGGCGAGGTCGGCGATCTGGGCGAGGGCACGCTCCCGTTCCTCGGGATCGACCGGAAGGAAGGCCAGGCCGGCGGCGTAGCCGCCTGCCTCGGGCAGGGCTAGCCCGGTGACCGCGCGGAAGAAGGCGTCGGGAATCTGCGTGAGGATGCCGGCACCGTCACCGGTGTCCGGGTCCGCGCCCGCGGCACCACGATGCTCTAGGTTGCACAGGACGCGGAGGGCGCTGGCCACCACGTCGTGGCCACCTCCGGCCCGCAGGTCTGCGACAAAGCCAACGCCACAGGCGTCATGTTCGAAACGGCTGTCGTATAGTCCGTTCGTCGCGGCAGGCACCATCAATTCTCCTGTCGTCATATCTCCGCTGAACTGCGCTTGCCGCGGGGGGACGACGCTGGCCCTGCTGCTACACGTAAGTTACATAGAGATTACATGACTGGTGAAATCCTTACCAGAGTCGGCTTGTGGGCTTTCTGGATAGGACTGGTGCACGTGCGACGCGTGCGCAATAGGTGGGTGACAGCGCCGCCGGACACCGATACGCCGGAAAGCTCCCCAGGTGCGGAGCTCCAGGATGATCGGTAGGGTGCGTGATACCCAGCCAAAACAGACCGAAACCGACGATCGCCCGGACTACCGGTTCGTGAGTGAAATCATGAATCCGGCGCGGGTTCCGGCACCTCGCGGCCACCGCGACAGCGATACCCGCTGCTTACATCCCATATCACCCGGTATAAGAAGTTCGCCCCAAACGTGGGCAAATTCTCACTGACAAGCGGGCGGCGCGGTGGCGATTGGCCCGGATGAGGATGGCGGACGACGTTGCGTCGGCCGCGCAGGCGCCTGCCGCCGCTAGCTGCGGCGGACCCCCTGCGCCAGGTCCGCGGTGAGGTCGCGGACCGCGGTGACGGCGTCGGCGGGGGTGGCGGCCTCGGCGATCCTGCGGACGAAGGCGGAGCCGACGATGACGCCGTCGGCGAACCCGGCGACCTGCCTGGCCTGGGCGCCGCTTGAGACGCCGAGGCCGACCGCGGCCGGGAGGCTGGTGTGCTCGCGGATGCGCGCCACCACGCCGGCGGCGCTTGAGCTGACGGCGTCCCTGGCGCCGGTGATGCCCATCAGGCTGACCGCGTAGACGAAGCCGCGGCAGAGCCCGGTGATCACCTCGACCCGCCGCGGCGGGGAGGACGGGGCCACCAGGAAGACGCGGTCCAGCCGGTGGGCGTCGGACGCCGCGAGCCAGGGCCCCGCCTCCTCCGGGGTGAGGTCCGGAGTGATCAGGCCCGCGCCGCCCGCGCTGGCGAGGTCGCGGGAGAACGCGTCGGCACCGTACTTGTCGACCGGGTTCCAGTAGGTCATCACGAGCGCGGCGGCGCCGGCGTCGGCGACGGCCTGCACGGTGTCGAAGACGTCCTTGATCTTCACGCCGCCCTTGAGCGCGCGGTAGACGGCGTCGGCGATCACCGGGCCGTCCATCAGCGGGTCGGAGTAGGGCAGGCCGACCTCGATGACGTCCGCGCCGGCCTCGACCATCGCAATGGCCGCCCTGATCGCGGTCTGCTTGTCGGGGAAGCCGGCGGGCAGGTAGCCGACGAGGGCGGCGCGGTCCTCGGCGGCGGCCTTCTCGAACGCGGTGCTGACGGTGCTCATTATGATGCTGTTATCCCTTACACGCCGAAGTAGGCGGACGCGGTGGCCACGTCCTTGTCGCCGCGGCCGGACAGGTTGACGAGGATCAGGGCGTCCTGGCCGAGCTCACGGCCGAGCCGGATGGCGCCGGCGAGCGCGTGCGAGGACTCCAGGGCGGGGATGATCCCTTCGGTCTTGCAGAGGGCGGCGAAGCCCTCCATGGCCTCGGCGTCGCTGACGGAGCGGTACTCCGCGCGGCCGGTGTCCTTCAGCCAGGAGTGCTCGGGGCCGACGCCCGGGTAGTCGAGCCCGGCCGAGATCGAGTGCGTGTCGAGGGTCTGGCCCTCGGAGTCCTGGAGCACGTACGTGCGCATGCCGTGCAGGACGCCAGGGCTGCCAAGGGACAGCGTCGCGGCGGTCCGCTCCGGCCGGCCGTCGCCGTCGCCGCCGGCCTCGCAGCCGATGAGCCGTACGCCCTCGTCGCCGATGAACGCGTGGAAGACGCCGATCGCGTTGCTGCCGCCGCCGACGCAGGCGACGACCGCGTCGGGGAGGCGCCCGGTCATCGCCAGGACTTGTTCCCGCGCTTCCACCCCGATGACCCGCTGGAAGTCGCGGACCATCATCGGGAACGGGTGCGGGCCGCCGACGCTCCCGATGCAGTAGTGGGTGTTCTCCACGGTGGTGACCCAGTCGCGGAACGCCTCGTTCATGGCGTCCTTCAGCGTCTTCGTGCCCGCGGTGACGGGGACGACGGTCGCGCCGAGCATGCGCATCCGCGACACGTTCAGCGCCTGCCGCCTGGTGTCCTCCTCGCCCATGTAGACCACGCACTCGAGGCCGAGCAGGGCGCAGGCGGTCGCCGTCGCCACGCCGTGCTGGCCGGCGCCGGTCTCGGCGATCACCCGCGTCTTGCCCATCCGCTTGGTGAGCAGCACCTGGCCGAGCACGTTGTTGATCTTGTGGGAGCCGGTGTGCGCGAGGTCCTCGCGCTTGAGCAGGACCCGCGCACCGCCCGCGAACTCGTTGCTGAACCGCCTGGCCTCGGTGACCAGGGTGGGCCGGGCGGCGTAGTTCTTGAGCAGATCGTTCAGCTCCGCCATGAACTCCGGGTCGGTGCGCGCGGCCTCGTACTCCTTGGCGAGCTGCTCGATGGCCGCCATGAGCGACTCGGGGGCGAACAGGCCGCCGTAGACGCCGAAGTGCCCCGAGGTATCCGGAACTGGGGAGATGTCGGGTTCTGCGGGTGCGGTACTCACGCCCGCCAGAGTACTGCCTGCGGGGGGGCGACCCCCCTGCACCCCCCGGCACGGAAGGGCTTCCCCTAGCCTCCCCACGGGAGGACGGCGCAGAAGCCGCGCCGTCCCCCGCGCTGTGGTGGAGGTTAAGACCGCGGTAACTGCGGGCGCTCGCCGCGCAGGGCCGGGTGGGACCCGGCGGTCACCAGGTCGGCGACGGCGGCGCGCGGGTCCTTCTCCGTGACCAGGGACTCACCGACGAGCACGGCGTCCGCGCCGGACGCGGCGTACGCCAGGAGGTCGTGCGGGCCGCGGACGCCGGACTCGGCGATCTTCACGATGCCCTCGGGGATGCGCGGCGCGAGCCGGGAGAAGATGCTCCGGTCGACCTCAAGCGTGGCCAGGCTGCGCGCGTTCACCCCGATGACCGTGGCGCCGGCGTCGACCGCGCGGTCGAGCTCCTCGTCGGCGTGGACCTCGACGAGCGGCAGCAGGCCG
The DNA here is from genome assembly GCA_033854775.1 of Trebonia sp. Classification (GTDB taxonomy): domain Bacteria; phylum Actinomycetota; class Actinomycetes; order Streptosporangiales; family Streptosporangiaceae; genus Trebonia. The sequence continues at coordinate 5,157 of JAWWPV010000952.1, read as the reverse complement.
ATGGACAGGGCACGCTCAACCAGCGAGACGAGCGCGGACTGCTCAAGGGCCGCCACGATCAGCAGCACCAGGTCGGCGCCGTAGGCCCGCGCCTCCCAGAGCTGGTAGGAGCTGACGATGAAGTCCTTGCGGAGCACGGGGATCTGCACCGCCCGCCGGACGGACGCCAGGTCTTCCAGGGACCCGCCGAACCGCCGCTGCTCGGTCAGCACGCTGATCACCCGGGCGCCGCCGGCCTCGTAGTCGCCCGCGAGCGCGGCCGGGTCGTCGATCGCGGCCATCGCGCCGCGTGACGGGCTGGCCCGCTTGACCTCCGCGATGACGCTGACGCCCTCGGACTTGAGCCCGGCCAGCGCGTCGCGCGGCGAAGGCGCCTTTTGGGCCATGTCCTTCAGCTGCTCAAGCGAGACGCGCGACTGGCGCTCCGCCATGTCGGCGCGCACCCCTTCGAGAATCTCGTCGAGCACACTCACCGCGGTTCCGCCGTCTCCTCAAATCGGAAATGTTGCGCCACTGATGCTAGCCGCCGCCGGAACGCGCTCCCGGCGGCCCCCCGGAAGTTTGCCTTCGCTATGCATTGGTCTTACGTTCACGTTGCGCTGCGAGCGCGCTACGCCCTGGCGTCCTCCGCGCTTGAGTCGTGCCCGGCAGGGTCGTCCGCGGTCGGGTCGTCGCCCTCGTTTAGCGACTCCCACATCGTCGCCGCGTCCCGCGGCCGTGAGCTGGCCGGGGCGCTCGCCTCGGCGCCGCCGGCCCCGCCGGCCCCGCGGGCTCCCGGGGCGTCGTACCTGGCCGACATCACGGGCCAGTCAGGGCCGCGCAGCGCCGTGGCCAGGCCCGCGATGAAGATGAGGAGCGCGCCGATGAGGACGGCGACGTGCCACGGCGTGCCCGTCATGATCGCCTGGCCGGCCGACCCGGAGACGACAAACTGGCCGCCGCTGGTCGAGCCGCTCGTGGTCGACCCGGCCGCACCGGAGATGGCCGCCGACTCGGGCGAGGCGACCTTGGACGCCGCGACGGAAACCACGGTCGCGGCGGTGACGGAGGTCATGATGGCGGCGCCCGCGCCGGCGCCGAACAGCGCGAGCAGCACCCCGGCGGCCCGCCTGAGCACTCCCCTGGTGGCGATCACGGCGGCCAGGCCCGCCAGGGCGGCGAGGGCGAGCGCGCCGGCCAGCGGGACGAGGTCGCTGCCGGACACGTCGACCACCTGCGGGGTCAGCGGCTTCGGCGGGGTGAAGACCGCCTGCGCCCACTGCTGCCTGACCGCGAGGATGACAAGCCCGGCGCCCACGGCGCCGGCCAGCAGGGCGAAGGCGTACTCGCGCTTGGCCGTGCTTGTCCCGCTCGGCTCGCTCACGAGGCGGTGGCCGTGACCGGCCGCTCACCGGGCACGCTGTCGAGGACGTCCGCGTCGAAGCACGTGCGGTCGCCGGTGTGGCAGGCGGCGCCGACCTGGTCCACCCGGACGAGGACCGTGTCGCCGTCGCAGTCCAGGGCCACCGACTTGACCCACTGCTGATGCCCTGACGTGTCGCCCTTGACCCAGTACTCCTGGCGGCTGCGCGACCAGTAGGTGCACCGGCCCGTGGTCAGCGTGCGGTGCAGCGCCTCGTCATCCATCCAGCCGACCATCAGGACCTCGCCCGTGTCGTACTGCTGGGCGACGGCGGGGACCAGGCCGTTGGCATCCCTCTTCAGCCGGGACGCGATCTTCTGGTCCAGGTTCGACGGGCGCGCTGCGTCTGTCATCATCGACCTCTGTTCTGGAAGGGGTACCCGTACAGCCTACGAGCCGGTGCGAGCGAATTCTTTCTGGCCTGCGGGATAACGGTTCATCCCGGCGTGCGGGGCACCGGCTGACCGTGAAACGATCTCGCCATGACCTATGCGCGGGAAGAGCGGGCGGCGCTTGCCGCGCTGCTTGACGAGACCGGCCCTGACGGGCCGACGCTGTGCGAGGGCTGGCAGACCAGGGACCTGGTGGCGCACCTCGTCCTGCGCGAGCGCCGGCCCGACGCCGCCGTCGGGGCGATGGGCGGCCCGCTCGCCGGCTACACCGCGCGCGTCCTGCGCCAGTACCAGGACCGGTACTCCTATCCGGCGCTGATCGCGATGTTCCAGGCCGGGCCGCCGTCGCTGTCGCTGTTCGCGATCCCCGGCGCGGACGAGGCGGCCAACACCGTGGAGTACTTCGTCCACCACGAGGACGTGCGGCGGGCGGTTCCCGGCTGGGCGGAGCGAGAGCTGCCCGACGGTCTTGACGGCGCGCTGTGGAAGCGGCTGAACGGCGCGAAACTGTTCCTGCGGTCCGCGCCGGCCGGGATCGGGCTGTCCAGGGAGCCTGCCGCGGGCGGCGGCGTGAGGATCGTCGCGCCGACCGCGACGCCGGCGGTCACGGTCACCGGCTCACCCGCTGAGCTGACCATGTGGTCGATGGGACGGGTGAGCGCGGCGCACGTGACGCTGGACGGCCCGCAGGACGCCGTGGCGGAGCTTGACGCCTGGCGGCGGTAGGTGGCCTACTGCGGGACTATTCCGCGGCTCTGGCCCGGCCGCCGGGAGGTATCAGTATCGGTCGCCGCGGCGGATCTCGCGCCTGCGGGCGCCGCTGACCAGCTTGTAGGCGACGTAGCCGCCGCCCGCGACGAGGGCGATGAAGAACAGCGTGCCGAGCAGCCCCACGATGAAGCTGACCACATGGCCGAGCACGATGAACAGGACGATCGCCACGACCACGGCAGCGGCAACCTTGATGAGGTTCATCTCGGCGCCCCCTTTCTCTTCGGGCACCTCCGATAATAGTCGTGTTGGCCACGGGTAGGGCCGAAGGCAAGGCAGAGTCAGGGAAGAGTCAGGGAAGAGTCAGGGAAAACCCGGGCGTGACCGGGGGCTGCCGCGGCGTGAAGGGATCAGGCATATGCAGGCGTTTGGGATTGACATCGGGGGAACGGGGATCAAGGGGGCACCCGTGGACCTCGACACCGGGAAGCTGGCCGCCGACCGGAAGAAGATCGCCACCCCGCAGCCCGCCACGCCGGACGCGGTCACGGACGTGGTCAGGGAAGTCGCGCAATCGTTCGGATGGACGGGTGTTACCGGGGCGACCTTCCCCGGGATCGTGATGGGCGGCACCATCCGCTCCGCCGCGAACGTCGATAAGTCATGGATCGGGACGGACGCGGCCGGGCTGTTCGGCAAGGCGATCGGCACCGACGTGGCGGTACTCAACGACGCGGACGCGGCGGGGATCGCGGAGATGAAGTTCGGGGCGGGCGTCGGCGTTAAGGGGTCGGTGCTGATGCTGACCTTCGGCACCGGGGTCGGGTCCGCGCTGTTCACCGACGGGGTGCTGGTGCGGAACACGGAGTTCGGGCACATCGAGATCCGGAGCAAGGACGCGGAGAAGCGCGTCTCCGAGCACGGCAAGGTCGAGCACGGCTGGAGCTGGAAGGAATGGACCGTGCGCGTGTCCGAGTACCTCCAGCACATCGAGGCGCTGATGTCCCCCGACCTGATCATCGTCGGCGGCGGGATCAGCAAGGAGTCCGACAAGTGGGTCCCGCTGCTGACCGGCGTCCAGGCGAAGATCGTGCCGGCCACCCTGCAAAACGACGCCGGCATCGTCGGCGCCGCGATGGCGGCCGCGGGCGTGGCCGCCTCGTTAGCGGACCGGGTGGCCGGCCGCGCGGAGGGTGTCCTTGACCTCGCCGATGCGGAGCGTGCCGAAGTGGAAGACGCTCGCCGCGAGGACCGCGTCCGCGCCGGCGTCGACCGCGGGGCCGAAGTGGGCAAGGGCGCCGGCGCCGCCGCTGGCGATGACGGGGACGGTGACGGCGTCGCGGACCAGGCCGATCAGCTCAAGGTCGAAGCCGGCCTCGGTGCCGTCGGCGTCCATCGAGTTGAGCAGGATCTCGCCCGCGCCCAGGTTGGTGGCGCGGCGGGCCCAGTCGATGGCGTCGATGCCGGTGCCGGTGCGGCCGCCGTGCGTGGTGACCTCGAAGCCGCTCGGGGTCGGCGGGGCGGGTGGCTTGACGCGCCTGGCGTCCACCGAGAGGACCATGCACTGCGAGCCGAACTGCCTGGCGGCCTCCGCCAGGAGCTCGGGGCGGGCGATGGCGGCGGTGTTCAGCGACACCTTGTCGGCGCCTGCCCGCAGCAGCGCGTCGACGTCGGCGGTCGACCGGACGCCGCCGCCGACCGTGAGCGGGATGAAGACCTGCTCGGCGGTGCGGCGGACCACGTCATGCATGGTCGCCCTGCGGTCGCTTGAGGCGGTGATGTCGAGGAACGTCAGCTCGTCGGCCCCTTCGGCGTCGTAGCGGGCGGCGAGTTCCACCGGGTCGCCGGCGTCGCGGAGGTTCTCGAAGTTCACGCCCTTGACGACCCGGCCCGCGTCGACGTCGAGGCAGGGGATAACGCGGACGGCGACGGTCATGACGACACCTCAGGGTCCTGGCCGGGGGATGGTTGTGGCAACGGGCTTGCGGCTCATCCGGACCCCATCCCCTGAGACACTGTCGCGAGGGCCTCTTCCAGGGTGAACGCGCCGGCGTACAGGGCCTTGCCGACGATCGCGCCCTCCACGCCGGCCGCGGTCAGGCCGGCGAGCGCGCGCAGGTCGTCGAGGCTGGACACTCCCCCGCTGGCCACGACGGGGGCGGCGGTGCGGGAGCAGACGTCGCGGTAGAGGTCGAGGTTCGGGCCGCGGAGCATGCCGTCCTTGAGGACGTCGGTGATCACGTAGCGGGCGCAGCCCTCGGCGTCGAGGCGCTCGAGCGCCTGGTACAGGTCGCCGCCCTCCTTCGTCCAGCCCCTGGCGGCCAGGGTCCGGCCGCGGACGTCGAGGCCGACCGCGACCTTGTCGCCGTACTTGGCGATGACCGCGCGGACCCAGTCCGGGTTCTCCATGGCGGCGGTGCCGATGTTGACCCGGGCGCACCCGGTCGCCAGGGCGCGTTCCAGGGAGGCGTCGTCGCGGATGCCGCCGGACAGCTCCACCTTGATGTCCAGCTGGCCGACCACGCCGGCGAGCAGGTTGGCGTTCGAGCCCCGGCCGAAGGCGGCGTCGAGGTCGACGAGGTGCACCCAGTCCGCGCCGGCCGCCTGCCAGGCGAGGGCGGCGTCGACCGGGTCGCCGTAGGAGGTCTCAGA
>JAWWPV010000951.1:0-3594 GCA_033854775.1 Trebonia sp. | reverse complement strand
GACAGCCAATGGCTTCCGGCGTCGACCCCACCGGGCACTGATCACGGCAGCAGACGACGGCCACGACCGGACAGAGCCGGCGGCGGTCAACGCAGTACATACGAGCAACGGCAGTCAACGCGCGACCACGACAGAACCGGCCTCGATGACCGGCCTCGGTGCCATTGCGGAACTCGCCGCGCAGCTTCGGGTCGACTTGGTTCGTTCCGCGACGAGCGCCGGGTAAGGCCACCCGACTTCGAGGATGTCGGCTGCTGACCTGATGGCCGTGCTCATCACCAGGCACCTGGGCTACAACTGGGATTCACCCGACCCTCCGGTCAACGACCACCTGATCTTCTCGAAGGGCCATGCCTCGCCGCTGCTGTATTCGGTGTACAAGGCGGTCGGGGTCGTCTCGGACGACGAGCTAATGAGCGGCTACCGTCGGTTCGGCCAGCGGTTGGAGGGTCACCCGACCCCGGTCCTGCCGTGGGTTGACGTCGCGACCGGCTCACTTGGCCAGGGTCTGCCCGACGGCGTCGGCGTCGCACTGGCTGGCAAGTACCTTGATCGGATGCCCTGCCGAGTGTGGGTCCTATGCGGGGACAGCGAGCTCACCGAGGGCTCGATCTGGGAGGCACTCGACAAGGCGTCGTACTACAAGCTGTCCAATCTGATCGCGATCGTCGACGTCAACCGACTCGGCCAGCGGGGGGAGATGGACCTCGGCTGGAATCTCGACACGTACAGGCGCCGCGCCGAGGCGTTCGGGGCGCGGGGTGATGACGATTGACGGGCACAGCCTGAGCGAGATCGACTCGGCCTTTTCCGCCGCGCGCAGATGGAAGCCAGCTCCGGACGGCCAAGTGTAATCCTGGCCAAGACGATCAAGGGCCGCGGGTTCTCCGAGGTGGAGAACAAGAACGGCTGGCACCGTAAGGCACTGCCACCTGAGATGGCCGAGCGGGCGATCGCCGAGCTCGGTGGCATTCGCAACCTGGTGGCCCGCAGGCCGCTTCCCGAGGCGGCCGCTCGCGGCCCCGTTCCGGACAAGCCGACCACGATATCGCTAGAACCGGGGAGGACCGCGCCAAGCGGCGAGCCGCCCACTCATGAGCTGGGGGAGAAAATCTAGACACTGAGGGCATACGGCGAAGCGATCGTGGCCCTCGGCGCACGCGGATCAGTTCGCATCACGCGTTCCTGGACAGCTATTTCGAGATGTTCATCGCCGAGCAGCAGATGGTTGCCGCAGCCACGGGCTGTCGGTGTGCGGCTGCAAAGCATTCGCGTCGACGTTCGCGGCGTTCTTGACTCGGACATACGACTTCATCGAGATGGGCGCGGTCTCTGGGGTGGACCTCCGGCTGGTCGGCTCGCATTCAGGGGTGGAGATCGGTGAAGACGGGCTGTCCCAGATGGGGCTGGAAGACTTGGCGATGATGCGCGCCGTACACGGGTCGACGGTGCTGTACCCGAGCGACGGCACGAGCACCACTGCGCTGGTGGCGGAGATGGCTGCTAGGTCGGGGATCAGCCACATGCGCACCGCCCGCGGCGGTTACCCCGGGCTGTACCCGGCTGGAGAGAAGTTTCCCGTCGGCGGGTCGAAAGTGCTCCAGTCCGGCGGCACCGATCAGGTGACACTGATCGGTGCAGGTGTGACCCTGCACGAGTGCCTGCAGGCGGCGTCGGTTCTGAGTAGCGAGGGCATCGCGGCGCGGGTCATCGATCTGTACTCGGTCAAGCCGGTCGACACCGAGACGCTGGTGGCAGCGGCGGAGGTGACTTCGGGACGCATCATAGTAGCTGAAGACCATCATCCCGAAGGCGGCCTCGGCTCCGCGGTCGAAGATGCCCTGCTGGCCGCCGGTCAGCGGAACCTGCATCTGGTGCACCTCGCGGTCCGCGAGGTACCCGGCTCGGGTTCGGGGGCCGAACTGCTGGCCTGGGCAGGCATCGACGCGGACCCATCGCTGCGGAATGCCCAGATCCGCAGCAGGAGTTTCGGCGGAACCTGGCCGCAGGCCCGCCGAAACTCTTTTCGCTCGCGGAACTTACTGCTGGCTGACTGGGATACGGCTCATGAATTCGAGGGTGAGCTCGGCCACTTTGCCGGCGGCGCTCTCCAGGAGGAAGTGCCCGCCGTCGAGCAGGCGGATCTCTGCGTCCGGCACGTCGTTGGCGAAGGCCCGGGCGCCGTCCGGCCCGAAGGTTGGATCTCCCTCACCCCAGACAGCGAGAACTGGCGGGCGGCGGCGCCTCAGGTAATCGTGCAGGCGCAGGTAAAGCGGCGGATTCGTTGCGTAGTCGCGGAACAGCGCGAGCTGGATTGCGTCGTTGCCCGGCCGGGAGAGTAGGGCGAAGTCGTGGTACCAAGTATCGGGGCTCACTAGCGTCTCGTCCGGCACGCCTGTGACGTACTGCCAGCGAGTAAGGTCGAGCGTCAGCGCCGCCCGGACGGCCTTTTCGGTCTCGGGCGTCTGCTCGTGCTGGTAATCCCACACAATCTTCCAGAAGCTGTCGATGAACCCGGCGTCGTACCCATTGCCGTTCTGGGTGATGATGGCAGTGACGGCATCCTCGTCGGCCAAGGCGAGCCGCCAGCCGATCGGGGCGCCGTAGTCGTGGACGTACATGGAATACCGCGTGACCCCCAGCTGCGCTAGCAGTCCGGACGTCAGCTCGGCGAGTGCATCAAAGGTGTACGTGAACTCACTCGCCGGCGGCATGTCCGACAACCCGAACCCAAGATGGTCGGGGGCGATGACGTGGTAGCGGGTAGCCAGCGCGGGAATGAGATTCCGGAACATGAAGGAACTAGTCGGGAAACCGTGCAGGAGCAGGATAACCGGGGCGTCGGTCGGCCCTGCTTCCCGGTAGAAGAGCGTGCGGCCTGCAACGGTCGCGTAGCGGTGATGAATGTCTGTCATGACTATCCTTCCGAGTCGATTTGCATACCCCGCGTCCAGGATGATGTCGGTGACCGTCCGTGAGCAGCGCATGAGCGTCGGCAAACCGTGTCTGCTGACTCGCGAGGCGTTCGCGTGCCTGCGGAGCGCGCGTCAGGGTGCCTTACTGGCTTGTCAAGCCGACGCCTTCTACGGCCCAGTCCAGGCACCTCGCCCACGCCGGGCAGACGGCGCAGATCCGCTCCGCCCGGGCGACCGCCCGTAGCGCAGGGCCCTCCGTGCCCTCTGGGTAGAACAGTTCCGGGTGGGAGCCGCTGCAGGCAGTGCGGGCCTGCCAGTCGGGCCGGCTGCTCATTTTTCCGGCCCGGGCACGACCATCGAGGTCAACGGTGACCCCTCACGCCGAGCCGGCTTGCCTAGCCGGGACACCGTCTCACCCGCCCGGGCCTCGTTGTGCCCGACGATGACCGTGTTGCGCCCGCCGGCCTCGTCGTCGCCCGCCCTCGTCTTTCCCACGCCGGTGCCGCCGCCGGTCGCAACCATCTGTCGGCGCGCCCGGGGCCACCTGTCATATCCGGAAGTCTCCCTCCCGGCGGGCCTGGACCCCCGCCGTAACTCATGGGTTAGTGCTCCCGCCAGTTGACCACCGGATGTTATGGGATGTCAATCCCAGTTCTTCGGAGTGGCCCGGCCGGCCGGC
>JAWWPV010000950.1:0-7137 GCA_033854775.1 Trebonia sp. | reverse complement strand
CGAGGCCCTCGACAGCCGGGCTGCCGTCCTCGGTCCACAGCGTCGCCAGCAGCTTCGTCAGCGCCATGATGGCGTCAGGGACGAGGCCGCCCCACATGCCGGAGTGGACGGCGTGCGTGAGCGTGCGTACCTCGGCGTCCACCCGGACCAGGCCGCGCAGGCTGGTCGTGAGCGAGGGGACGCCGATGTCCCAGTTACCCGCGTCGACGATGACGATGACGTCCGCGGCCAGCCGGTCGCGGTACCGGCGCAGCAGGCCGGGGAGGCTCCGGGAAGAGACCTCCTCCTCACCCTCGATGAAGAACCGCACGGTAACCGGCAGGTCATCGCCCAGGGCGCGGAGCGCACCCACGTGCACCGCGATCCCCGCCTTGTCGTCGGCCGCGCCCCGGCCGTAGAGGCGCTCGCCGCGGACGGCGGGCTCGAACGGGGGGCTGTCCCAGTCGGCCGGGTCGTTCTCCGGCTGGACATCGTGGTGCGCGTAAAGCAGGACGACCGGAGCGCCCTCGGGTCCCTTCCGCTCGCCGATCACGGCCGGCGGGGCGCCATCACCGGCCCTGACGATCTCGGCCGCGACGCCCTCAGCCGCCAGGAGCTGAGCCGTCTTCCTGGCGGACTTCTCCACCTCGCCCAGGCGCTCCGGGTCAGCGCTGACCGACTGGATCCGGACGAGAGTCTCAAGGTCGCCGATCAGGCCGGGCAGCAGATCGTGGACACGGTTCTTCAGGTCGCTCACGGAGGCAACTCTAACGATCGATCCCGCGTTCCAGCCCGAGATATGGCGCGCGTTATCCGCCTTATTGATGTAAAGAACCAGGGCATCTGCGTCCACGTGTTCTCACGCTAAGTAGCGGACGTCACGCTGCGCTCATTAGTCACTAATTGTAGCTGTTTCGAGACTTATAGTCACTATACGTGTCAGACTTGCCCCATGGCTGACTCCCCTGCCCACCAGACCGCACCCGAGCTGCTGGCCATCCCCGTCATCACCGACGGCGACGTGCTTGACCGCGTCGGCGCCATCGTCTCCCCTGCCGCCAGGCGGTACCGGACCCTGTGGCTGTTCTTCCTTCACCCGGACGGCATCCAGGCCAACCTCGTCGTCCCCATCGACGACATCCCCGAGCGGCCGGAGACGCCGGTCATCGCCAACGTCTGCTACGTCGCCTCCGAGTCGATCGCGCAGGCCCCGAGCCTGCTCAGCGTGGTGATCACGCTGAGCAGGCCGGGCACACTGCGGCGGACAGAGTCCGACCGGCACCTGCTGCGCGCGCTGCAGCACGGGGCGAGCCGGCACGCGACGCCGGTCCGGATGTTCGTGCTGGCAACCGCCGAAGGCGTCCGTGAGCTTGGCCCGGTCAAGCCGGCTCGGTGAGCCCGGTTCGATGAGCACGGGCGGGCGCAGTCACGCCGCGTAATGCCGTTGCCGCCGAAAGCGGATGGTCATCGTCGCGGACCTGACGTAAGGGCTGCCCGGCCGAGGTTACGGCGCGGTGAGGATCACGGGGCCGTCGGCGGTGACGGCGATGGTGTGCTCGGCGTGCGCGGCGCGGCTGCCGTCGGCGGTGCGGATCGTCCAGCCGTCGTCGTCCAGGTAGATGTCGTCGCTGCCGCCGGCGATGAACCACGGCTCGATGGCCAGGACGAGGCCGGGGACGAGGCGCAGGCCGCGCCCGGCCCGGCCCCGGTTGGGGATGTGCGGGTCCTCGTGCATGGTGTGGCCGACCCCGTGGCCGCCCAGGTCGGTGGAGATGCCGTAGCGGCCGGACCGGCCGACCTGGCCGATCGCGGCGGAGATGTCGCCGAGCCTGCCGCCTGGACGCGCCGCGGCGATCCCGGCCGCGAGTGCGGCCTCCGTCGTGGCGATCAGTTCCGCGTCCCCGTCGAGCGGTGTCCCGACAGTGAACGAGACGGCGGCGTCGCCCACCCAGCCGTCCAGGGTCGCGCCGGCGTCGACGCTGAGCAGGTCGCCGTCGCGCAGCCGGTAGTCGCCGGGGATGCCGTGCAGCGCGGCGTCGTTGACGGACGTGCAGATGACCGCCGGGTAAGGGATCGGCGCGAATTTTGGATGGTAGTTGAGGAACGGGGAGGTCGCCCCGGCCTTGGCGAGGATCTCCCTGGCGGCGGCATCGAGTTCCTTCAGTGCCACGCCCGGCGCGGCGACGGCGCGGGCCGCCGCGAGGATATCGGCGACGACGCTCCCGGCAGCGCCGATCGCGTCGATCTCCCGCGCCGTCTTGATCTCGACCATCCTCACCCTCCGCCTGGCGCCGTCCCGCGGCTTCCCGATCTTCTGCCTGACGATACCTGGCCGCCGGAGCGTGGCGGCGCATTGCCGATGAGCCAGCAGGTTGCCCTCGTTTCCACGCTCGCCAGGCTCTTAGGCGGCGGTCGCTATGACTGAGGAGTTGATGAGGTCCCAGTCGATGGCGGCGCCGAGGCCGGGGCCGGCGGGCGCGTGGACGTCGCCGTTGGCGTCGACCTGGAAGGGCTCGGTGAGGCCGTAGCTGACGTGGGCGAGGCTGTGGTCGCCCGCGCGGTTGAACGCGAGGACCTCGAGCCAGTCGCAGTTGTCGATGGCCATCATGACGTGCCTGGCGGCGATGTTGTTCAGCGCGTTGTAGGAGTCGTGGACCTCGCAGTTCATCCCGAAGGCCTCGGCCAGGTGGGCGATCTTCATCAGGCCCGTGATGCCGCCCTTGATGACGACGTCGCCGCGCAGGAAGTCGGTGGCGCCGCTGGTGATCCAGGGCGGGAGGGCGGCGAGGCCGCCTGGGCTGATCTCGGTGGCGAGCAGCGGGATGCTCAGGTGCCGGCCGAGGCGGACGTAGTTGTGCATGTCGTGGGTGGGGAACGGGTCCTCGAACCAGTGGTAGCCGAGGTCCTGGATCGCCTGGCCGACCCTGAGGCCTTCGGTGTAGGAGTAGGACCAGGAGGAGTCGAGCATCAGCGTCATGCTGTCGCCGACCGCTTCCCTGACGGCCGTGCAGGCCTCGATGTCGAAATCGACCGGCGGCGCGGCGCCTTGCAGCCAGGGGCTGCGCGGCGGGTGGATCTTGTAGCCCTTCCAGCCCTGTTGCTGCCAGTAGGCGGCTTCCTCGGCGTACTCGGCCGCGGTCTTGTGGTGGGCGGTGGAGAAGTAGGCGGGGATGCGGTCCCGGCAGGTGCCGAGGAGGCGGTGGACGGGCAGGCTGGCCGCTTTCCCCGCGATGTCCCACAGGGCGACGTCAACCGTGCCGACGGTGTGCGGTGACAGGTAGTGGACGAGGTTCTCCAGCCGCCGCCAGTGCCTGCCGATGTCGAGCGGGTCTTCTCCGAGGAGCCACGGCTTGACGACGGTGATGATCTGTTCGGCGATCTGCGCCGGGCCGGGGCCGGGGTTCGACAGGAATGCGTTGCCCTCGATGCCCTCGTCGGTCTGGATTCGCAGCACTCCGAGGGGGACGGGCCTGGCCGGGCCGAAGCTGGCGGAGGCGGTGTGCCTGCGTTCGTGGAGGACGACCGTGATATCCGTGATGCGCACGCCTGCTGACGTTACTCTTTCGCCGCCGGACGGCACGGGTCAGGAGCCGGCCGGCGCCGGGCTGGCCGCCGCTGCGGCTGCCAGTGGGGCATCGGCGGGCTTGGCTATCTCGTCGGCGAGTTTGTCGTTCAGCATCAGCTTGGCGGTTGCCGCGTAGTCGGAGTCGAGCGTGTTGAGAACCTTGTCGTCCGGCAGCGGCGGGACGACGCCGGCCAGCGGATCGCCCCCCGAGGGCGGCTCGGGCGGCTGGGCGTCCGCCCAGTACGGCTTGAACAGCGCCCTGATCCGCGCGATGGCCGCGTCGGCCTCGCCCTGGTGCTGACTCGTGCGGGCCTGGTCGAGCCGCCGCGCCAGCCGGGTCCGCATCTCCGCGTAGAGGCTTCGCGTGTACTCGCTCGGTGGCAAGCTGACGGATTCCTGGTCGACCTGGTAGACATACGTGAGCATCAGGGCCCGGCCGTACGCGTCGAACGCGCCGCGGGTATCGCCGGACTCCCACCGGATGTCGCCGTACATCCTGGCCACGTAGGCCAGCAGCGACAGGTCGTCGAGCGCCCGCGCGGCACCGGGGAGGTCGGTTTCTTCCTGGCTGCCCGGAACGGCGAGGTCAGCTTGCCTGATCACGGCCAGGCTCTGCTGCGGGTCGGCCGGAATCCAGACATCGGCCTGCTGGTAGCGGGCGAAGGCCCGCATCGCGGCGTCGTCCTCGCGGTCGCCGCACGCCCGCGCCGCCTCGCGGAACCAGCCGTCCGCGGCCGTGAGGTCGTCCCCGGCCTGCGCGACGTCGCCGCTGAAGAAGCACCAGCAGATGTAGATCCGCACGAGGACGGGATCATCGGGGATCTCTCCCTGCCGGAGGTTCAGCCTGCCGCAGATGAAGCCGAGCGCGCTGGCCACGTGCTCCCACTGATCCCCGGCGGCGGCGGCGCGCTCGTGGAGTTGGGCGACGTAGTTGCGATCGAATTCGTTGAGGGCGGCGATCCAGCCGGGACGGTCCCTGAAGACCTCCCTGGCCAATTTGAGCACCTTGTCAACGGAACTCAGCCGCACCTGGTCGCCCCACCACCACCAAGTCTCGAGGAAGAGGCAGACGAGCGCGGTCCCGGCGCCCTCACGGTGCTCGGGAGCGGAGATCACCGCGGCATGACCGGCCCAGGTGTAGAAGTCGTCCCACCAGTCGGGAGTCTCGTATAGGTGCAGGCCGCCGTAACCGGGAGCCACCAGGTCCTCGTAGCCAAGGGCGGGGAGCTGCGCCCGGTTCATTACCAGGCACTGACGGTAGTACCGCTCCACCGCGACCTGGGCGTCCTCGTACGCCGCGGGCGCACGGTTCTTGAGCCAGTCGAAGGCCGCATCGCTGATCTTCTCGCCCAGACGGATCCAGCTTCCGTCTGCTGCCCCCTCGATAAAGCCGACATCGCGGAATTCTGCCCGGCTTAGCCAGATAAAGAGTTCCTCGGCGACGTCTTCTGTGGGCACGAGGTCCCGCGTCAGCTCGGTGAACATCTCGCACGTCACCCGCCCGGTGACGGCGCAGCGGTCGAACACCTCTGGTTTGTCGGAGGAGGCTTCCGCGAGGTTCGCGGTCTTCCGGCCGACGAGCCAGCGGAATGCGAGCACGCAATCACGCTTGCGGTCCTTCGGTGTCCGTTCGCGGTAACCGGCCTGCTGCAGCCGCTTTAGCGAACCTTCTTCCTCACCGAACTCGGCGGCGGCGGTGATCACCGCGCATTGGGCCCTGACAAGGTCCATATCGTCGCCGGCCACGTTGCGTAGCGCGTCGCGGGTCCGATCGACTTCGTCTTCCGGCAGCAGCCGACTTAGCTCCCGACTGGCATAGGTTCTCGCGCTGACTTTATCGGTGCGGGTCGGTGGTAGGGCCCCTTCATTCCCTTCCTTGTAGAACAGGCCGAACGTGCAGACCAAGTCGTCGCTGAACAGGTCGAGCAGCCATTTTCCCGCAGGGCTTTCCAAGGCACCTTTTTGCGGGAGGTCGGCCAGGGGCACGAGCCGGAACCGCTGGCTGCGGCCCGCGAGCTTGCGCAGGGTCTCGACCACCTCTTCCCGGAGCTGAGTCATGGTTTCCTGGTCCGAGAGAGGGAGGGTATGCCGGACGGCGTCGCGCAGGCGCTGCGCCGCGCGCTCACCGTGATCCCCTAGCTCTGGCGCCTCCGCGAGCACCTCGCTGATCCGTTGGACGATCATCTGGCAAAGGTGGGATGACGGCGCCAGGTCGTCGGAGATGCCCGGCGGGACCTCGAAGATCTTGTCCAACGGGGGCAAGATGACGCAGAGTCGCTTGTTCTCCCGGAGACGCTCCGCCAGTTCCTCGACCACTCTGTCGGGTTCCTCGACCCTGGGCAGCGGCCCGTCAACGCCGGGAGGTCCGTTCTCGATTTGATCGGCGAGCCTGTCCACCTGCCAGGCCTGATAGCGTTCGGGGTCCACTCTCGGCACGAGCCGGGGTAGATATTGCCTGCCAAGCAGGAACAGGAAGAAAACAACCGCCACTATCCCCAGGGCGATGGTCAGGGGATCGTCGTGCAGCCCGATCACCGCCAGGATAAAGAGGCCGACGCCGGTGATCGCACCGACGGCGGCGACAATGTCCACCCCGCCGGCCCATGAGCTAAAGCCACGCCGCCGGCTGCGGGCATGCTTCTCCGGATTCTCAGACATCGGCCCCTCCCCATGCTTCCCGACGTTGGACGCATGTTAAGGGGGACAGGATTACCGGAGGCCAGAGATTATGGTAACGAAGCCGTCAATTTTCTGATTAAGGTCTTTGCGCCCCGCGCATTCCCTTGCGGAGGGGAATTAACCAGGTTGAACTCGTAGTGATTGGGATCACCTGCGTTCGGGCTTGGGTCGCCGGTGCGGGGCACTGGCCGCGCCGGGCGGCAGCGTCCGGGTGGCGGCAGCCCGGGAGCTTGGCACGCGCGCGCCGCCTGGGCGACAATGGCGGGATGGCTGGTGATGACCGCGGGGACCGGTTGCTGCGGCGGGTGCTCTTGATGTCCGCCCTGGACGGGGTCAGGCCCTCGGGGATAGTCGAATGGGTGTCCCCTGTCGCCCCCGTTGTTACCCAGGCTGCCGTCGGGGCCGGGCACTGGGCCGCCGACCGCCGGCAGCGGGCCCTGGCCGCGTGGGCAGGCGCTGCTGGCCTCGCGCTGGTGGCGTGGGGCCTTGGCACCGAAGCGCCGGCCCGGGCCGAGGCGGAAAAGAACATCGAGCGGCAAAAGGACCTGTTGCGCGAGCGTGGCATGGAGGTGCCGGCTACCGCCGGGACGGAAACCTGGATGGCCCGCCCGCCATGGCCGAACGTCCTGTCCGCCCTTGCTTCCTGTGCCCAGGTGGTCTTCGGGGTGCGGTCGGGCCCGCGCCGCCCGCGGCGGCTGACGGTGCTCGCGATCGCCGGCGAAGCCCCGCTCGCGGTGTTCTATGTCCTGCGGGCGGCCCGGGCCGTGCAGCGGCGCAGGGCGAGGATCGCCGCTGGCTCAGCCCTGGTCGCAGCCGGATCGGTAGCCCGGCTGCGGGCGGCGGCGGCTGAACCGCTCCGGTAACAGCAGCCAGCCGGCGTCACGACCCGAACTCAACGAGTTCAGTGTGGTTAA
>JAWWPV010000949.1:0-15115 GCA_033854775.1 Trebonia sp. | reverse complement strand
GCCGAGCCGGCTGTCCCCCGGCCACGGCCCGCCGGGCCCGTGCACGTACGGATGTCAGGGGTGCAGGTCCGTTACGAGCCAGATGGGCCGCTCGCGCTGGACGGACTCGATCTCGACCTCTGGGCGGGCCGCCGGGTCGCGCTTATCGGCCCCAGCGGGGCGGGCAAGTCCACCGCCGCCGCTGTCCTGCTGCGCTTCCGTGACCCGGCCGGCGGAGCGGTCACCCTGAACGGCGCCGACCTCGCCAGCTACGCGGCCGACGACGTGCGGACGGTGATCGGCGGCTATCCCCAGGACCCGCATATCTTCGACGCCACCGTACGGGACAACCTGAGGCTGGGGCGCGCGGGCGCCAGCGACGACGAGCTGACGGCGGCCGCGACCCGGACCCGGCTGCTGCCCTGGATCGATTCCCTGCCAAGGGGCTGGGACACACCGGTTGGCGCGCACGGGGCCGCCATGTCCGGCGGAGAACGGCAGCGGCTCGCCCTGACCCGGGCCCTGCTCGCCGACCCGGCCGTGCTGGTCCTCGACGAGCCGACCGCGCACCTGGATCCCGCAACGCGCGCCGCCCTCACCGCCGACCTGCTGACGCTCACCGCCGGCCGCGCCACGCTGCTCATTACCCACGAGATGGAGGGCCTTGACCAGGTCGACGAGATCGTGGTGCTGGACCAAGGGAAGGTCATCGAGCGCGGTACGCACGCGGAGCTGATGCGGGCCGGCGGCCGCTACCGGCAGCTTCAGGACACGCCGTCGTTCTGGCCCGGGTAAGCAGGCCGGGCACCTGACGGGCCGGCTGCCCCGACGTGATCATGCTCAGCGCCGCGTCCCCGCGGTGGTTCTCACCTGTTCAGGGTGAAGCCAGCGGGCCCGTGGCCGCGATGTGATGGGCACATGATGACGACTAACGAGGTGGACGCGCTGGTGATTTTCGGCGCGACCGGTGACCTGGCGAAGATCGAGACCTTCCCGGCGCTGGTGGGGCTCGTCGAGCGCGGGGTGCTCGACGTGCCGGTCATCGGGGTGGCGAAGAGCGGCTGGGGGCTGGAGCAGTTCCGTGACTACGCGGTGGCGTCGCTGCGGCTGAACAACATGGACCCGGACAGCGACGCGGCGCGGAAGATGCTCGGGCTCCTGCGCTACGTCGACGGGGACCTCGATGCCCATTCGACCTATCAGGCAATGTCGGAGGCGATCGGCGCGGGCACCCGGGTCCTGTTCTACCTGGAGGTGCCGCCGCCGCTCTTCGGGCGGATCGCCCAGGGAATAGCCGAGGCCGGGCGGGCCAAGGGTGCGCGGGTAATGGTGGAGAAGCCGTTCGGCACTGACCTAGTCAGTTCGCGGCAGCTCAACGACACCATGCACAAGTACTTCCCGGAAGACGCGATCTTCCGGGTCGATGACTGGCTGGCGTTTGACCCGGTGGAAAATGTGCTGTTCGTCCGGTTCGCCAACTCGGTGATTGAGCCGCTGCTGAACCGGACCTACGTGGAGAGCATCCAGATCACGATGGCCGAGGCGTTCGACGTGGCCGACCGCGGCAGGTTCTACGACCGCACGGGTGCGATCAGGGACGTGGTCCAGAACCACATGCTCCAGGTGCTGGCCACCGTGCTGGCCGAGCCTCCGGACAGGCCGGCTCTGGCCGACTGGCGGGACGCCAAATCGCGGGTGATCTCGTCGCTGCTGCCGCTGACCCCCGAGGACACAGTGCGCGGGCAGTACGAGGGCTACCTGGAGGTCCAGGGCGTCGACCCGAAGTCGACGACGGAGACCTACGTCGCGGTGCGGCTGGCCGCTGATACCTGGCGCTGGGCGGGCGTGCCAATCCTGATCCGCGCGGCCAAGTGCATGCCGGTCACCGCCACCGAGGTCGACATCCGCTTCAAGCAGCCGCCGCATGACGTGTTCGGTATCGAGCCGTTCGCCGTGCGCGACTCCCTGCGGTTCCGGATCTGGCCGGAGACCGAGGTGGGCCTCACACTGGCAGGCAAAAAGCCAGGCGCCGGGATGGAGCCACTGCTTGAGGACCTGAAGTTCGCGGGCCAGTCAGGCTCGGACATGCGTCCCTACGACCGGCTCATCGGCGCCGCCCTCGACGGGGACCGCTGGCTTTTCGCCCGCCAGGAGACCGTCGAGGCCGCCTGGCAGGTGGTTGACCCGGTGCTCGACGACGTCACCCCCGTGCATCCCTACGCCAGGGGCAGCTGGGGCCCGAAGGAAGCCGACCGGCTGCTGCCGGAGCGGGACACCTGGCACGACCCGGCAGGCTGAGCGACGGACGGGAGCGTGCCATGACAGAGGAAAACGGCCAGCGTCGCGTGGTGATCGTGGGCGGCGGCTTCGCCGGCCTGTTCGCGGTCCGCGCGCTCAGGGACAGCGCCTCGGTGACGCTGATCGACAGGGCTGCGCATCACCTGTTCCAGCCACTGCTCTACCAGTGCTCGACCGGCATCCTGTCCGAGGGAAAGATCGCCGCGCCACTGCGCGACCTGCTCAAGAAGCGCAAGAATGTCAACTGCGTCCTAGCCGAGGTGTTCGACTTCGACGTCGAAGGCCGGCGGGTCCTGGCCAGGCGGGTCGGCGGCGACCAGGTCGAGTTCGGCTACGACGACCTCATCGTCGCCGGCGGAGTCCGGCAATCCTATTTCGGCCATCCCGAGTTCGCCCGCTGGGCACCCGGCATGAAGACGATCTCCGACGCGCTCGCGATCCGGCGCCGGGTATACGGCGCCTTCGAGATGGCGAACACGACGACCGACCCGGACGAAC
The DNA here is from genome assembly GCA_033854775.1 of Trebonia sp. Classification (GTDB taxonomy): domain Bacteria; phylum Actinomycetota; class Actinomycetes; order Streptosporangiales; family Streptosporangiaceae; genus Trebonia. The sequence continues at coordinate 12,340 of JAWWPV010000949.1, read as the reverse complement.
GCCGCACCTACCTCACCTTCGTCCTGGTCGGGGCCGGCCCGACCGGCGTGGAACTAGCGGGGCAGATCCGGGAGGTCGCCACCAAGACCCTCCGTGCCGAGTTCCGGGACATCCAGCCAGAGGATGCCCGGGTACTGCTCTTCGACGGCGGCAGCGCGCCGCTGGCGATGTTCGGGCAGAAACTGTCGCAGAAGGCGTCCAAAACCCTGGACGCGCTGGGGGTCGAGCAGCACATGGGCTCGCTCGTCACCCATGTCGACGAGGGATACGTGCTCGTGCGCGACCAGGCCGGCCAGGAGACCCGCTACGACGCCGCCAACGTCTTCTGGACGGCCGGGGTCGAGGCCCCGCCCATCGCGGCGGCCCTCGCGGCGGCCGCCGGCGCCAAGCAGGACAGGGCCGGGCGCATCCTGGTCGAAAAGAACCTCACCATCCCCGGCCATCCGGAGATTTCCGTCCTCGGTGACATGATGAGCCTGGACAAACTCCCCGGGGTGGCCGAGGTAGCGATGCAGTCCGGGCTCTACGCGGGGCACCGCGTCCGGCGCCGGGTCTCGGGAAATATAGAGGAGAAGCCGTTTCGCTACCACGACCTCGGCTCGGCGGCCTACATCTCCCGCGGCAAGGCCGTCGTGTCAGCCGGGCCGCTCCAGGTTGGCGGCCTCATCGGCTGGTGGATCTGGCTGTTCATCCACATCGCCTTCATGACCGGATACCGGAACCGCCTCGGCGCCGTGCTCACCTGGTGGCTGGCGTTCACCCGCGATGTCCGCCGCGAGCGGACCTTCACCACCCAGCAAATCGCGACACTGCGGGACGTCTACACGACCCCGCTCGGCCCCGGGGGCCCCGATCAGCCTGCTGGAGCAGCGGAATCGGGGCCGGACAAGCCCAGGGCCTTGGTTCCGAAACCGGCCGGGCCACCCGCCGAGGGTGAGGCAGACGGTTCTCTTTCCGGCCATCGTTGGAGCTCAATGACTGGAAAGGAGCCGGAAGATGAGCGTTCTCAAGGTTGAGGCTCCCCCACGGCCACCGCAGGCGCGGGCTCACCTGGATACCAATACGGAGCATCCGACGCCCGCCGAGCGTGCGGCCCTGGGCGCGCAGGCCCGGGCTGAGGTGCCACGGGAATCGCACGCGGACTTTAAAGTGCCCGCCAGCCGCCCCGACCCGATCACCCTGCTCGAGGAGCAGGCCAAGGCGCGCGTGCCGGAGCTGGTGCCGATCCGGTGGGGCCGGATGATGGTCTCGCCGTTCACCTACTATCGCGGCGCGGCCCTGCCCATGGCCAGCGACCTGGCCACTACCCCGGTGTCCGGCCTGACCGTCCAGGCCTGCGGTGACGCGCACCTGTCGAACTTTGGCGTCTTCGGGTCGGCCGAGCGCAACCTGGTCTTCGACGTGAATGACTTCGACGAGACGCTGCCGGGCCCGTGGGAGTGGGACGTCAAGCGGCTGGCCGCCAGCATGGAGGTCGCCGCGCGGTCGAACGGGTTCAGCGGCAAGCAGCGCCGCAAGATCGTCGCGAGCACCGTGGCCAGCTACCGGCAGGCGATGCGCGACTTCGCCGGGATGTCGGAGCTGGACATCTGGTACGCGCACGCGGACATCGACCAGCTACGGGCCCAGTATCAGTCCAAGCTGAGCACCAAGCAGCGCAAGCTCGTCGCCAAGGGCGCGTCCAAGGCCCGCACCCGGGACAGCATGCAGGAACTGGCCAAGCTCACCACCACGGTGGACGGGCAGGTGCGGATCATATCTGACCCACCGCTCCTGGTGCCGATCGAGGATCTGCTGTCCGACCGGGCGCAGCGCACCGCGCTCGAGTCGGAGGCACAAAGCATCATGAGCAGGTACCGGCGGACGCTGGAGACCGACCGGCGGCACCTGATCGAGCAGTATGAGTTCGTTCACCTAGCCAGGAAGGTCGTCGGCGTCGGCAGCGTGGGGACGCGGTGCTGGATCGCGCTGATGCTCGGGCGCGATGGGTCCGACCCGCTGTTCCTCCAGCTCAAGGAGGCCGAGGAGTCGGTACTCAGCCGGTTCCTCGGCGCCAGCCAGTTCACCAACATGGGCCAGCGGGTGGTCGCGGGCCAGCGGCTGATGCAGGCATCCAGTGACATCTTCCTTGGCTGGCACCGGATCGCGGCCGGCCTCGACGGGAGGCAACGTGACTTCTACGTCCGCCAACTGCGGGACTGGAAGTTCTCCCTCGACATCGACGCCATGGTGCCGAGTGGCATGCGCATATACGGCAACCTGTGCGGATGGACCCTAGCCCGCGCCCACGCCAGGTCCGGTGACGCCATTGCCATCGCCGCTTACCTCGGCGGCTCCGACGTCTTCGACCAGGCCATCACGGAATTCGCCGACGCCTACGCCGACCAGAACGAGCGTGACCACGACGCGGTACTTGAAGCCGTCAAGTCCGGGCGGATCGTCGCTGAGCAAGGCCTGTGACACCGGGGCGAGCGGGGCCGGAGAAGTCAGCCGGGCCTGGCACCGGTAGAGACCAGTAGGGGGCCGGGGCTACGGTCTTCAACCTTCTGCTCATCGGTCTCGGGATTACCCTCGAGCCCTTCCCGCTCACCGCGTTCATCCTGCTGCTAAGCAGCGAGAAGGGCACCCGCAAGGGCCTGGCGTTCGTGCTCGGCTGGCTGGCCTGCCTGGTCGTCGTGGTAGCGGCCGTGACCCTGACAACGCAGGGAAAGCCGCCCGCGCCCAGCACCGCGCCGTCTACGGCCGCCCTGGCCGTGAAGCTGGCCCTTGGCGCCGCGCTGGTCCTGTACGCCTGGCGCCGGTGGCGCCGGATCGGCGCCACGCGCAAGCCGCCGACCTGGATGGCGCGACTGGACGGCGTGTCGCTGTGGGCCGCCGCCGGGCTCGCCGCCTTCCTGCAGCCGTGGGCGCTGGTGGCCGCCGGTGCCGCGACCATCACCCAGGCCAAACTGTCCGGGCCGGCCGACTACCTCACCCTGGTCCTGTTCGTCCTGCTGGCGACGGCCAGCTTCCTGTACCTCGAGCTGTACGCGACGCTCGCGCCCGCGGCCGCGAGCGTCAAGCTGCAAGCGCTGCGGACCTGGCTGGACACCTACCGCGACCAGGTCATCATCCTGCTGTCCCTCCTGCTCGGCCTGTGGCTGGCCGGCAACAGCCTCTACTACCTGGCATGATGACCGCAGGCCGCCGCGGCTTCATCCGGCCAGGAAAAATTTGTGGCCGCCGTTCTTTTATCTAGGAATAGATGGGGATAGCTTTCCGCCATGGCGAATGAGGTAGAGGAAGCGCCGTCGGCGGGTAGCGACAGGCTGACGTCCGTCGACAACGCGCTCTGGCTGCTCCAGCTGGTGGCCGAACGGCAGGCGCTGCGCGTGTCGGAGGCCGCGGAGCTGCTCGGGGTGGCCCGCTCGACGGCGCACCGCCTGCTGTCCGCGCTGCGCCGCCGCGACTTCCTCATGCAGGACAAGCCCAATGGCGCTTACCGTCCGGGACCCGCGTTGCACGCGATCGGGATGGTGGCGATCAGCCGGCTCGACATCCGGCGGATCGCCCAGCCCGTCCTCGAGCAGCTCAGGGACAAGACGAAGGAGACGGCGAGCCTCGCGGTCCTCGAGGGGACGATGATCCGGTTCGTCGAGTGCTACGAGGGCACCTCGACGGTCCGGATCGGCAGCCGGGCCGGGGTGGTCAGGCACGCGCACGCCTCGGCCGTCGGCAAGGCGATCCTCGCGGCGCTGCCGGACAGCGAACTCGGGCGGCGCTACCCCGGCGAGGAACTGCCCGCGCCGACGCCCGCCTCGATCACCAGCCGCCACGAGCTGATGCGGGAGCTCAGCCAGATCAGGCGGCAGGGGTACGCGCTCAACTGGGAGGAGAGCTCGGACGGGGTCGCGGCGGTCGCGGTCGCGCTCCGGGACGCCTCGGGGATCCCGCTCGCGTCGATCAGCGTCGCGGTGCCAAGCATGCGACTCGGCAGCATCGCCGGCATCCGCGCGCTTGCCCCCGACGTGCTCGACGCGGCGGAGGTGATCCACGAGCAGCTGCACCGGGCGGGCTGAGCCCGCACCGGTCAGCTGGTCTCGTCAGCCGCCCCAGGACTGCTTCGCGGCGGTCACCGCGTCGTTGTCCGCCTTGACGATCTGGTCAAGCGGGATCGTCGGCTGAAGCGGGATCGACGAGAGGGACGGCAGCCCCTGCGGCGCGACCGCGCCGTTCACCGTCGAGAACGAGCCCTCGGCGGCGATGGCCTTCGCGCCGTCCGGGGTGAACAGCCAGTTCTCGTAGAGCTCCGCGGCCAGCGGGTCGGGAGCGCCCTTGATGATGCCGTCGTAGAGGGTGGTGTCGTAGTTGTCGGCGGTGAGCAGGGAGAACGTGACCGGGGCGCCGGACGCCTTGGCGGACAGGTAGAACGGGTAGCTCATCGCGAGCGCCACGCCCTTGGCCCCCTGCGCGACCGCCGTCAGCGGGCCCGTGATGCTGGTCGCGGGGAAGGTCTGCGCGTCGTTGTCCTTCAGGCCGGCCTCAACTTTGGTGCCAGCAGGCATGAGCGTCAGGTGGGCGAAGATGTCCGCCATGATCCCGGTCGCGGTCGGGTCGAGCATCGCGATCTTGTTCTTGTAGACCGAGTTCTCCAGGTCGGACCACTGCTTGGGCACCGGGAGCGACGAGTTGCTGTTGGTGATGACCCCGGAGACGGAGGTCGTCACGCCGTAGAACTCGTTGTCCGGGCCGGCCGAGGCGGGCGCCAGGTCGGAGCTGCTCGCCACGGTCACCGGCGTGTACGGGGTGAACCAGCCGCTCTGCCCGTACTGGAGCATGTCGGTGGAGCCCGTGTACGCGATGTCGCCGATGTGCTTGCCGCTGCTGAACTCCGCGGCGAGCTTGGCGTCCATCGGCGGGCCGACGACGGGCACGCCGGACACCGTGATCTTCGGGAAGGCCGCCTTGAACGCGGCGTACTCCTGCTGGTCGGTGCCCGAGGAAGGGCCGTAAATGACGACCGACGTCTGCCCGGCCGCGACGGCCTTGTTGTAGAGCGCCTGGAGCGCCGCGGCCTGCGGGCCGAGGTCGGCCGAGCCGCCGGCGGCCGCGGCCGCCGTGCCCTGCGTGCTTGCGCCCGAGCTGGTGCCCGAGCTTGAGCTTGAGCAGGCGGTGGCCAGGAGCGCGGCCAGCCCGACCGTCACCCCTGCGATCAGCGGTTTGCGCATTCCCATGCGATTGTTCTCCTTGTGCATTGGCGTTGCTGTTTCAGCGGGCCGCGTCGTCCTTGATGACCACGGTGCGGGCCGGGTTGAACCGGACGGCGGCCTTCTCGCCGACCTCGAGGCCGGCCGCGGTCGTGGCGTGCTGCGCCCTGCCCTGTTCTGGGGCCTGTTCTTGGGCCTGTTCTGCGGCCATCCGGACGAGAAGGCGCTGCTCGCCGACCTCGACGACGTACTCGACGTGGTGGCCGGCGTACGTGCGGCTGCTGATGACCCCGGCGAGCGTTCCCTCGGGGGCGTCGCCCGCCGCCGCGAGCGGCTCGAGGGCCAGGTGCTCGGCCCGGACCGCGACGAAGGCGCTCCCGCCCGCGGTCGCGGCCTTGACCTGGCCGTTGGCCGCCAAGATGGGCCGGGCTCCGTCGCCGCCTGGCGCGCCGAGAGCGACCGCGCAGCCCCGGTCCGACGTCTCGGCGACGGTCCCGGCCAGGATGTTGTCGTAGCCGACGAAGTCGGCCACGAACGTGTTGACCGGGTGCTCGTAGATGTCCCTTGGCGTGCCGACCTGCTGCACGACCCCGGCGCGCAGCACGACCACCCGGTCCGACAGCGTGATGGCCTCTTCCTGGTCGTGGGTGACGTAGATCGACGAGCCGCCGGACGCGTCATGGGCCGCCCGGATCTCCCGGCGCATGTCGCGCCGCAGCTTGGCGTCCAGGTTGGACAGCGGCTCGTCGAACAGCAGCAGCCCGGGCCTGGCGACCATCGCCCTGGCCAGTGCCACCCGCTGCTGCTGCCCGCCGGACAGGTCGGTGACCTGGCGCTGCGCGTAGGTGGCCATACCGACGGTTTCCAGGATGCCGGTCACCTGCTGCCTGATGTTGCGGCTCGTCTTGCGGCGCATCCGCAGCGGGTACGCGACGTTGCCCGCGACGGTAATGTGCGGCCAAAGCGCGTAGCTCTGGAAGACCATGCCGATGTCCCGCCTGTTCGGCGGGATGAAGACACGGCGTGTCGCGGACGCGACGACCGTGCCGCCGATCCTGATCTCGCCGCCGTCGGCGCGCTCAAGCCCGGACACGCAGCGCAGCGTGGTGGTCTTCCCGCACCCGCTCGGCCCGAGCAGGGTGAGGAACTCCCCTTCGCGCACCTCGATGTTCAGGTCACGGAGGACCTCATGCTCACCGTAGGACTTGGTGAGCCCCTGGATCTCAACTCTGGCCATGACTATCTCCTCGTCACGCTGGTCGTCACGACGCTGGTCTTCAAGATGCGGGGGCAAGCGCCGCCTGACGCGTCGCCTGCCGCTGCGCCGCGCGCCGCCGGATTCCGACCATGAGCCGGGCGACGGCGGCCGCCACGAGCACCGCTGCGATGATCCCGATAAAGACGCAGAACGTCGCCGCCGCCTGGCTCAGCGACCCGTTGTCGTACAGGTCGTAGGCGAGCAGCGGAACGGTCTGGTTGTTGGCGGACGCGAGCAGGATCGGGATGTCGAGGTTGCCCGACGCGACGATCCCGCTCAGCAGCCAGGAAACCGCGAAGCTCGGCGCGATCAGCCGGACGAGGATGCCGGCCGTCGCCCGCAGCGCGCTCGCCCCCGACGTCCGCGCGGCCTCCTCAAGCTCGCGCGCGACCTGGGCGATCGAGCCGCCCACCGCGCGGCTGGCGATCGGCGTGGTGCCGACAATGAGGGCGAGGAGCACGATCCACTGCGTGCCGTAAAGCGACTTGAGCCCGGGCACCGACAGGTAGGCCCAGATGATCCCCAGGCTCAGCGTGATGCCGGGCACCGCCCAGAGCAGCCAGACGCAGATGTCCGGCAGCCTGCGCAACCGGGACCGCGACCGCTGCGCCGCCAGGGTGATCAGGACCCCGAGCAGGGTGGCCACGAATCCCGCCACGACCGCGACGATGATCGTCGTGGTGAAGGCCTGGCTGGTGCCCGGCTGGTGGAAGACCGTGCCGTAGTTGCCCGTGGTGAAGTGGCTGTAGACGCCGAAGTAGGACTCGAACGAGCCGAGCACGAACTGGCCGAGCGGCAGCACGAGCGCGAACAGCGTGAAGATGGCGATGACCAGCGTGCCTAGCCACTTCCACGGGCCGATGTCGATGGCCTCGCGGCGCGAGGACTTGCCGGTCACCGTGACGAACTTCCGCTGCCCGAGCAGCTTCGACTGGATCGCCACCAGCGCGAGCACGACGAGCACGAGCAGGAGCGACAGCGTGCTCGCGCCCGCGTAGTCCGCCGGGGTCTCGCCCTCGATCAGCCGGTAGATCTCGGTTGGCAGCACGTAGATGCCGGCCGGCTCGCCGAGCAGCAGCGGGGTGGTCAGCAGGCCCATGCCGAGCACGAAGCCGAGGATCATCACGCCGAGGATCGCGGGGCCGAGCGCCGGGATCTCGATCTGGAAGACCGAGCGGAGCCGGCTGGCGCCGCAGACGAGCGACGCCTCCTCCAGGGCGGGGTTGAGCGCCCGGAACGGGCCGAGCAGCAGCAGGTACTGCGCCGCTGTCGCGCCGAGGACGCTGACGATGATCAGCCCGTACCAGGACTGGACGTTGACCGGCGTGGCGCCGAACATGCCCTGGAGCGCCTTGTCGATGAGCCCGCCCGGCTGCTGTCCGAGCATCGCCCAGCTGAGCGTGTAGAACATCGGCGGCACCGCGAAGATCAGCACCGCCACCGGGGTGACGACCTGCCGCAGCGGCGTCCTCGTCCTCGTCACCAGCCACGCGAGGTAGATCGCGAGCGCGGTCGACAAGGCGACCGTCGCGGCCGAGAGGATCAGCGAGTTGATAAACGAGTGCCAGACGTCCCAGCTGGTCAGCGCGGAGGTCAGGCCGGACGTCGACCAGCGGCCGCCCTGGCCGGGCGGCGCGGTGCGCAGGGTGCCGTAGGCGAGCATGGCGACCGGCCAGACGAACAGCACCAGGCACACGACGCAAAGCGCGACCACGCCCAGCCTTGAGCGGCCGCTCCCGCGGCTGGTCATGCCAGCCAGGCCATGAAGGCCATCGCGCAGCCAGTTCCCGCCTCCGACCGGTAGCACGGCAGGTAGTCGACGACCCGGGCGGTGAGGTCCGTGCCGGCTAGGGCACCGCCGACGGTGACCCAGTTGCGCACCTCGGACGTGCCCGAGCGGAGCTCGTCGTCCTTCAGCGAGACCATGAACTCCTCGTCCTTGTCGATCAGCGCCTGCAGGAAGCCGCGGTCGAGTTCCTCGTCGATGACGAAGTGGCTGAGCCCGCCGGAGGCGACCACGCCGACCCGCAGGTCCTCGGGGAAGCTCTTGATGGCCGCGCCGAGCGCGGCACCGAAGTCATAGCAGCGGGCCGCGGTGGGCGGGTTCGGCTCCCAGAACGTGTTGACGAACACCGGCACGATCGGCATCAGGTCGTGGCCGCCGAGCATCTGCTGGAGGATGAACCCCCAGCCGTGCGGGATGCTGTGGTTCTCCCACCTGCCCGCGGGCAGCGTCTTCGCCGCGCCCGGGTCGAACCCGGCCCCGCTGACCTCGTGGATCAGGTGCAGGCCGAGCGCGGCGTGCCCCTGCCTGACCTCGGGCCGCTCCGGCTGGTTCGCGACCTCGGCGATCGCGAGGCCCGGCGGGAGCGTCGCGAGCTGCTCGGCCGTGTAGGGCTCATGCCGCATCGTCTCGCCCCAGTAGACGGCGAACTGCGGCAGCAGCTCGTCACCGTAGATCTCCTTGTGGTCGCTGCTGACGATCACCAGGACGTCGATGTTCGCGGCGCGGATGATCCGGCCGAGCTCGTCGATCGCGGCGCGGCTGCGCGCGTGCCGCCCGGCCTGCACGCCGGGGTCGCACTCGGCCGCGAACGCGGCACCGCGCAGCGCGCTGAGCTCGTCGAAGGAGTAGTCGCCGCCGCGGAACGCCAGGGCCGGGTTGCGCCGGTCGGCGGACGCGCGCTGCCCCCATTCCTCCGGCGGGGTGCTCAGCTGCGGGCCGTGCGAGGTGCCGATGCCCAGGGCGATCTGTGCCAAGGTCTCACTCCCAACGGGTCAGTTCGCGGGCGCTGGTTCCGGCGCCAGCTGCATGCGCTGCCCGTCGTCGAGCCAGTCGTTGTGACGGGAACCCTAGCTTTGCGTCCGCCTGCGGTACAAGACCTCGAAGAATTCTTTTCTGTGGAATATTGCCAGACCACAACTGACCCCATCTCTCGTTTGTTGTCAACTATTCTTCTATGTGGGATTTTTGGATTTTGTATTGCCAATGCCAGAAGGTGCCGGGATAGGCTCCGCGGTATGAGCGCACTGTCCCCACTTGTCAGCCATGACCAGGACTCCTTGCGGTGTCCCGCCGACATCTACCGGCAGCTCAGAGACGAGGGGGTGCGGTACGCGCCGGAGATCGACGCGTACGTGGTGTCCAGGCGCGGCGATGTGGTCCGCGTGCTGCGCGACGGGCACACGTTCTCCTCACGCAACACGGTCGGCCGGGTCGTGGCCGCCGATGCCCCCGCGGATCCGCACGCGCTGACCCCGCTGCTGCTGATGTCCGACGACCCGGTGCACGCCAAGAGGCGCTCGATCGTCAACCGCGCCTTCACGCCGTCCAAGGTCGCCGCCTGGGAGCCGCAGGTGCGGCAACTCGCCAGGGAGCAGGTCGAGCGGCTGCGCGACCTGCCCGACGTGGACTTCGTCCGCGACCTGGCCGCGCTGCTGCCGGTGCGAGTGATCAGCATGGTCCTCGGCGTGCCGCTCGGGGACGTGGCGAAGTTCCGCGAGTGGTCTGAGGAGATCACCTCGTCGGTTGGCCATCACGGCGGTGACCCGGAGCGCAGGCAGCAGGTGCAGGACCAGTTCTCCGCCTACATCGGCTCGCTGCTCGACCGCTGGGACGGCGTCGTCGGCACCAGCGTGCTGTCCCAGATCGCGGCGGCCGAGCGCGCAGGCGAGCTCACCCGCCACGAGGGCGTCCGCTTCACGGCCGAGCTGCTCGTGGCGGGGAACATCACGACCACGCACCACATCTCCAGCAGCATCGCGCTGCTCGGCTACACCCCGGGGCTCTTCGAGAAGCTGCGGGCAGAGTCCCCGCTGATTCAGTCGTTCGTCGAGGAGTCGCTGCGGCTGGAGTCGCCCATCCAGGGTTTTTACCGGCTCGCCATGGCAGACGCCGAGGTCGGCGGCGTGGCGATCCCCGCGGGGTCGCGCGTGTTCGTGCTCTACGGGTCGGCGAACCAGGACGACTCGGCCTGGGCGGACTGCCCGCACGTGCGGCTTGACCGGCCGGACGCCGCGTCCCACGTGGCCTTCGGCAAGGGCGCGCACGCCTGCATCGGCTCCGCGCTCGCCCGCCTTGAGGGCCGCGTCGTCGTGGAGCTGCTTGTCGAGCTGCTCGCGAGCGTTGAGCTGACCGGGCCGCGGTCCCAGGTGCCCTACCAGGCCAGCTTCGTCAACCACGGCCCGCTCAGCCTCCCCGCCCGCCTCACCTTCCGGCAGCCAGCCGCCGTGAAGCAGGAAGCCGCTGTCGTTCGGGAAGCCGCTGTCGTTCAGGAAGCCACCGTCGTTCAGGGAGTAGCCAAGTGACCGCCAGGATCAGCGTGGACCGCGCCGCCTGCAAGCTGCACGCCGAGTGCGCGGCGCAGGCGCCGGACATCTTCTCCTTCGACGTCGCGGGGAACCTGACGTACCGCGAGGAGGTCGGCGCGGCGGAGGCCGCCGAGGCCGAGGACGCGGCGTTCCTGTGCCCCACGCAGGCCATCACCGTCACGCTCGGCCAGGACCTGGGCACTTCATGACTTTCGTCTGGCATGTCAGGATGGATCATCCCGCACTCCGAGGAGCAACCCAGTGACTCAGCCCACGTTCCCCCCGACTGGCGCACCGGCTCCGGCGACCGGCGGTGCCCAGGGCTACCTGCGCATCGCCACCGAGGAGGCGTTCGCCACCCCGGAGATCATCGCGCAGTGGCTCGCCCTGCTCGACGACCCGACGTTCGATGACCCGGGCTTCCGCAGCCTCTGGTCGTTCTATGGCACGGCCGCGGCCGAGCGGCCACGGTTCATCCTTGAGCACCTGCAAGACCTGGACGAGAAGCGACTCGCGGCGATGGACGCCGCCGGCGTCGACCGGGCGATCTTGTCGCTGACCTCCCCTGGCGCCCAGCCGCTGCCGGCGGACATCGCGCGCGCGGCGGCCACCCTGGCCAACGACCAGCTGTCCGAGGCGTGCAAGCGGCACCCGGACCGCTTCTCCGGCCTGACCGCGATCGCACCGCAGGACCCGGAGTACTCCGCGCGGGAAATCGAGCGGGGCAACAGCCTCGGCTTCAACGGCGTGATCATCAACAGCCACACGCAGGGCGAGTACCTCGACGACCCGAAGTTCTTCCCGATCCTGGAGGCCGCCGAGGCCCTCGGCACGCCCATCTACCTGCACCCGAACACGGCACCGAAGAACTTCATCCAGCCCATGCTCGACGCCGGCCTGGACGGCGCGATCTGGGGCTTCGCCGTCGAGACCGGCACCCACCTGCTGCGGCTGATCACCAAGGGCGTCTTCGACCGGTTCCCGAACCTGAAGATGGTCGTCGGCCATCTCGGCGAGGCGCTGCCGTTCTGGATGTACCGGCTGGACTACATGCACGCCGCGACGGTCCGCTCCGGCCGGTACGAGGCGATGAAGCCGGTCGAGCTGAAGCCGTCTGAGTACCTGCGGCGCAACATCTGGATCACCACCAGCGGCATGGCCTGGGCACCGGCCATCATGTTCTGCCGCGAGGTCCTCGGCCCCGACCGGGTCATGTACGCGATGGACTACCCGTACGAGTACTCCATCGACGAGGTCCGCTGGCAGGATGACCTGCCGCTGACCGTCGCCGAGAAGAAGCAGTTCTACCAGACGAACGCCGAGGCCGTGTTCGGCCTGCCCACGGCACCGGAGGAGCATGTGCCTGGCGGGTGAAACACGGAACCGTTCGGGATAATGCTGAAGGGCTGCCGCTCGCCGAGCGGCAGCCCTTCTGATACCTCAGCCACAGGAGGGGTCGCACGACTCCGCTGGGGCCTTGTTATCACTAACCGCGGGTGAGCTTGCGGTAGGTGACGCGGTGCGGGCGGGCGGCCTCGGCGCCGAGGCGCTCGATCTTGTTCTTCTCGTAGGCCTCGAAGTTGCC
>JAWWPV010000948.1:0-5932 GCA_033854775.1 Trebonia sp. | reverse complement strand
GCCGGGCGGGCGCCCGGCCCGCGCCATGTCTTCTGTCGGGCTTGGTGAGCCGGCATCTATTGAATTGGTGATGCGGGCGAGGAGATCCAGGCAGATCCGCACCGCCATGCCGAGGCAGGACACCGTGTGCGGGGCCGGGACCAGCCCGCCACGGGGGCCGTGCGTCAGGCAGGCGGCCGGCACGTCGCTGACGGGGAAGCCGTTTGTCATTGATGCCCACTGGTTTGTGAGCGGCCGACCCGGGTAGTCGGACGGCCCCATGGAGCGCTAGTACGCAGGACCGCGGAGGGTCACGTGAGCCAGGCGAGCGAGACCATCGAGCCGGAGCCCATCGACAACGGCCAGCCACCCGGCGCGGGTGAACCGGGCGACGCGGGCGACGCCAGGCGGCTCGCCCTGGTCGCCGCCGCGCAGCGGCAGTGGACCGACGGGCTGACCGACCTCGGCGGCCGCAACACGCTTCTCTACTACAAGGACCGCAGGGCGGGCACGCTCGACCTGGCGGCCGCCGACCCAGACGCCGTCGAGCGCTTCGAGAAGACCGGGCACATCAGGCTCACCAAGCTGTTCCCAGGCGACCCCGACGTCAGGGCCGATGCCATCCGTCGGATGCAGGCGATCTACCGGAAGGCGCGCGAGCTCCAGGAGGAACGTGGCATCAAGGCCGGCTACCTGGCCACGGGCCTCGCGCGCTGGGACGAGCTCTTCCTCGAGCCCGCCGCCCCCGTCTTGCTCCGCCCCCTGACGATCGCCCCGACGCGGGCCAGGTACGACGACTTCGACCTCACCCTCGACGATGACACGGAGGTCAACCCGGTCCTGCTGCACAAGCTGGCCACCGTGTTCGACGCGGGGATCGACCGCCCCGCCGCCGACCGCATCGCCGGCCAGCTGGCCAAGGCCGCCCACGACGCCGAGATCCCCGGCTTCCGCATCGACAAGCGCAAGGTCATCGGCACGTTCACGTACGCCAAGCTACCGATGGTCCGCGACCTTGAGGCGGCGGGGGACCTCCTGGCCGACAGCGACCTGGTAGCCGCGATCGCCGGCGACCCCCAGGCACAGCAGGCGGTCGCCGCCCCCGACACGGTTCCAGAAGGCACGGGCCATGACGTCACCGCCACCGGCCCGGACGAGGCCGGCCTGCCGCGGCTCGACCCGCCCATTTCTGACCTGGCCGATCCCGTCGCCGACTACTCCGTCCTCGACGCGGACTCCTCGCAGCGCGCCGCGATCGACGCCGTCCTGGCCGGGCGCAGCCTGGTCATCCACGGACCGCCCGGCACTGGCAAGTCCCAGACGATCGCCAACCTGATCGCGGCGATGGTGGCCCGCGGCAGGAAGGTGCTGTTTGTCGCGGAGAAGCGGGCCGCGATCGACGCGGTGCTCTCCCGGCTGTCCGCCGCCGGCCTGGCCGACCTGGTGCTCGACATTCATGAGGGTGCCCGCGACCGGCAGCGGATCGCCGCCGGCCTTGGCGCGACCCTGGACCAGGCGGCCCGCGCGGCCGACCCGGACACGTCCGCGCTGCACCGCCGGCTCACCGACCGGCAGCGCAGGCTCGCCAGGCACGCGGCCGCCCTGCACCGCGCGCACGAGCCGTGGCGGCTGTCCGCGTACCAGGTGCAGTCGGCCATGCTCGGCATCCCCGAGCGGGCACGCGTCGCCACCCGCCTCGCCGCCCCCGAGCTGATCACCGCCGAGCTGGCCGAACGGCTGCGCGACGAGCTCCGTGAGTTCACCCGCCTCGACGGCTTCGAGTTCCGCCCGGGCGCTACCCCCTGGTTCGGCGCGCCGCTGCGCACCCGCGAGCAGGCCCGCGCCGCGGTGGACCTGGCGGTGACGCTCAGCACCAGGACGCTGCCCGAGACCGCCGCCCGGCTGGCCGCCGCCTGCCGGGAAGTGGGCCTGCCGCCCGCCGAGCTCCTTTCCAGTTATTCCGAACGAGTTCGGCTGACTGCGATGTTCGACCGGATCAACGAGCTTGGGCTAGGCAAGCACGGCTTCCTCGAAAGAAGGGCGCTGCGCCGGCAGGTCCGTGCCGAGTGGCAGGCGCTCCCCGGTGTGGCCGCGGACAGCGAGCCCCGGCTCCCAGTGGACTACCCGGCGCTTGTCCTGACGTGGCAGGAGTGCGCCCGCCGCCTGGCCGAGCTCGCCGCGCTCGCCCCCGTGGCGGGCGTGGACTCCGACCCGGACGCCGCCGTCGGCGCCCTGGCGGCCGACCAGGAGACCCCGTGGCGGCTGCCGCGGCTCTACGAGCTCGCGGGCCGCTTCGCCGAGCTCGGCCTTAGCCCGCTCCTCGACGAGATCGCCCCGCTCGCCAGCGAGGCGCAGGCGGGCACCGCAGCCGTCAGTGACCGGGCTGGCCAGACGGCTCCCGACCTCGTCGCTACCGCCTTCGACTGGGCGTGGTACCGGGCGATCCTCGACCAGATCCGGGTCCGCGACCCGGACTACGCGGCCGAAGAAGGCGGTGCCCTCGACGGGCTCGCCAGCGACTTCCGCCGCTACGACGCCGAGCACCTGGCCGCCAACCGCGCCCGGGTCCGCGGCATGTGGGCGCGGCGGCTGCGCGAGACGGTCGACCAGCATCCGCTCCAGGCCCGGGTGATCCGCAAGCAGGCCGCGCTGCGCCGCGGGCACCTGCCGCTGCGGCGGCTGCTCGACCAGGCCGGCGACGTGCTGTTCGCGCTGAAGCCGTGCTGGGCGATGTCACCGCTGATGGTCAGCCAGGTGCTGCCGCTCGCCCGGCTCTTCGACCTGGTGATCTTCGACGAGGCCAGCCAGGTCGTGCCCGCCGACGCGATCGGCTCGATGATCAGGGCGCACCAGGTGGTGGTGGCAGGCGACGACAGGCAGCTGCCGCCGACCAGCTTCTTCCACCAGGTCGACCCGGGAGACCCTGGTGACGACGACGACCCGGACGAAGGCCTCGTCTCGCTGCGCGCCGGGTTCGAGTCGGTGCTCGACGCGCTCCGCCCGCTGCTGCCGACCTGCCCGCTGACCTGGCACTACCGCAGCCGCGATGAGCGCCTGGTGGCGTTCTCCAACGACCGGATCTACGGCGGCGCGCTGACCACGTTCCCGGGCGTCGCCCGCGACGACGTGCTCCGCCACGTGGTGGTCGGGCAGGACGGGAACGGGGCTGGTGACGGGGTATCGGCCGAGGTCACCGAAGTGGTCCGGCTCGTCCTCGACCACGCGCGGACCAGGCCGGGGGAGTCCCTGGGAGTAATCGCCCTCGGCGTGAAGCACGCGGAGCGCATCGACGCGGCCCTGCGCTCCGCCCTAGCGGCCGCTACGGCACCCCCAGCCCCGCTGGCGTCCCCGTCCGGATCTGCCGGATCCACCGGGGTTGCCGCGGTCGCCGCCGCCGCCGCGGCCAGGGACGCGGCAAGGGACCTGGAGGCGTTCTTCGCGGAGACCGGCTCACCGGAGGCCGGACCCGAGCCGTTCTTCGTCAAGAACCTGGAACGGGTGCAGGGCGACGAGCGGGACGCGATCATCATCTCCGTCGGCTACGGCAAGCACCCGGACGGCCGGATGCGGTACCAGTGGGGCCCGCTGCTGCGCGACGGCGGCGAGCGCAGGCTGAACGTCGCCGCGACCCGCGCGCGCCGCCGCCTCACCGTGGTCAGCTCGTTCTCAAGCCACGACGTCGACCCGTCCAGGCTCACCGCTCCCGGTGCCCGCATGCTGGCGGAGTACCTGGAGTACGCCCGCGCCGGCGGCGTCCCCGTCGCGGCGGCGG
This sequence comes from Trebonia sp., assembly GCA_033854775.1. Lineage (GTDB taxonomy): Bacteria > Actinomycetota > Actinomycetes > Streptosporangiales > Streptosporangiaceae > Trebonia. The sequence continues at coordinate 2,181 of JAWWPV010000948.1, read as the reverse complement.
GCTACGCCCGTCAGCCCCCGGACGGCGGCGGCACCGGCAGGTACGCCCCGGACGGTTCGGGCGGCGACGCCGACGCGTTCCACGCCGACGTGGCCGCCAGGCTCGCGGAGCTCGGCATCACGGTCGTCCCGCAGTACGGCGTCGGCGGCTACCGGGTCGACTTCGCCGCCGCGCACCCGGACGACCCGTCCCGGATGATCCTCGCCATCGAGGCCGACGGCGCCGGCTACCGCAACTCTGGCAGCGTGCGTGACAGGGACCGCCTCCGCAAGGAGCACCTGGAGCGCCTCGGCTGGCAGGTCCACCGCCTGTGGTCCACCGCCTGGTTCACCGACCCGGCGGGAGAACTGGCCAAGCTCAGGGCCGCCTTCGACTCAGCCGTCAGCGCGGCACCGCCGTCGCCGCCCGCCGCTGAGACTCAGCCGGGGCCGGACACTGAGACCGCGCCGGTAGCCGAGCCTGAGCCCGAGCCGGCTCCCCGGGCCGCCCTGCGGCCCGAGGCGCCACCTCAGCCCGAGCAGGGGCCTGCGCCCGAGGCGCCGCCTGAGGTCGAGGAGGAGCCCTGGCCGCGGGCAGCGCCCGACGCCAACGTTGTCCGCGTGATTCCCCTTGGCCCCGGCGAGCGGCCGCGGTTGCGGGCTTCGGCCCCCAAGGCACTTCCCGCCCCCGGCGGAACGGACGCCCCTGCCCTGCCACCGGGCTCAGCGCCGGGCACCCGCTGAACCGCGGCCCCTATCCCTTCGCGCGGGCGACGCGACGCTTCCTGGCCACCTCGCGGATTACGGGCAGCCTGGCGAAGTAGCTGCCGACCAGCGAGCTGCCGCCGACCCCGACGTCCACCGAGACGCGGCCCTGCTTCGCCCAGTAGACGTCCTTCAGGTCGAGCAGCAGCGCGAACTCGTCCACGATCAGCGCGAGGCCGGCGCCGTAGGCGAGCGCGGTGACCGGGTGGCGGCGGAGCTTCTCATCGCCCCTGACGGCGATCGCGCCGACGCCGGCGAGCATGCCGATGCCCCACATGTAGTGGTGCAGGTGCTCGCCGCCGACGCTCAGGTTCTTGAACGGTCCCTTGCCCGACCTGATGGCGTGCGTGAGGGCCCGAACGCCGCTGAAGGTCCCCGTGAACCCTAGCCAGCCGATCAGCGCCGACTGCTGGCCGACGTCTAGCTCGCTGCCAAACGCGTCGTGTATATCGGCGATCACCGAACGTTTCCCCATTCCGCGCGGGATACGCCGCTCGCCGGCTGGATGTTAGGTTGAGGTCACGCGCGGAAGGAGCCGGTTCATGGACAACGAACGACACGCACTGCTCGTGGTGGACATGCAGAACGGATTCTGCCACCCGGACGGCTCGTTCCCCAAGATCGGGCGCGGCCTGGAAGGCGCGATGGACGCCGTCGCGAACGCGGCGATCGCGGTCGGCCAGGCACGGGCAGCGGGCATCCCCGTCGTCTTCACCAGGCACGTGTACCGGCCGGGACGCCCCGACGAGGGCACGGCGCTCATCGGGAACAGCCCAGAGCTGGCCGGCGTGTCGGGCCTGGCGGCCGGCACCTGGGACGCCGAGGTGTGCGCCGAGCTCGGCTGCGGCCCCGATGACCTCGTGGTGGACAAGGTCCGCTTCGACGCGTTCCAGTGGACCTCGCTCGAGCCGCTGCTGCGCGGTCTCGGCGTCGGCGCGCTGATGATCTGCGGCGTCGTCACCAACATCTGCGTGGAGACGACCGCGCGCTCGGCGTTCATGCGGGACTTCCCCGTCACCCTGCTCGCTGACTGCTGCGCCGCGAAGACCCGCCGCCTGCACGAGCTCTCCATCGAGGTACTCAGCAGCTACGAGCTGGCCGGCATCGCCAGCCTCACCGACGGCTTCGACGCGGGCGACCCCCGGTCCGCCGCGGGCCGCCTCCAGTCCCCGGTCTTCGCCTCCGCCTAACGGCTTCCGTCGGCTCGTTTGCGCCCTTCGCGCCTCTATCGCGGCCTTCGCGTGACGCCCTTCAGGCCCGTGCGTCGGCCGCCTGCCTGGAGGCATTCCGGCAAGCACCATTAGCAGCGGACCAACTGGGCAAATGGGACGCCCAGGGAACTCGCCTGGGGTGGACGCGGGCACCTGCGACAGGTCGGTGGGGAAGGTGACCGGCAGGTGGCCGCTCGGGTTGGTCTGGCCGAACAGCACCGAGGCGA
>JAWWPV010000947.1:0-18029 GCA_033854775.1 Trebonia sp. | reverse complement strand
CGCGGAGGACGGGACAGCCAGACCGTCCCGCCCGGCAGCAGGGCGGCCCAGGCGGCGTCGCCGGCCGGTGCGGTGACCGTCACGACAGCACCGCAAACGGCCGCATTCTGGCGACCGGCCGCACCAGGTCGTGTCCGGTGAGGATGCCGAGCGCCTCGTTGACGCCGCGGTCATCGAGATGCGGTACCTCTGCGGGCGCGGCGCCGTCGTAGCGGTAGCGAGCCGTCATACGGCCTAGCGGGTCCGGCCCGGAGCGGCCAGATTGTTCGAAGGCCGAGATGACACTGCCGGAGCCGTGGCAGGAGGTGTAGAGGCTCCGGTGCGCCGAATCCGCAGGCACGCACAGGTACGAGGAGGTGCGGTTGGTGCCGGGCAGCAGCAGCGGCTGCCCGGTCCTGGCATAGACGGGATGGTCCTTCATCTGCGCCGCCGGGTAGGCGCGGCAGGTGTTGTGGCGGTGCACGAACGCCCGCGTCCCGCCCACCTCTTCCTCGTAGATCGAGTTGTGCGGCGAGTCGACCACGAGGCTCGCGGACGCCCCGAACGCCGTGCCGGCCATCCGGCGCAGCTCGGCGTAGGTGGCCATCCGGTAGGCGAAGCCGTAGTTCATCGCGAGCCTGGTGGCCAGCAGGACCCGCCGTCCGTCGTCGCTCTCGACGGGCACCGCCGGGCAGCCCTCGGTAAAGTAGGCCGCCAGCCGCTGCCTGAGCCCGGAGCGCGGTGTTAGCAGGTGGGTGAGCGGCTTCTGCACCGCCATCTCGGCGCGGAGCATACGCGAGGCGCTCTTGCGCCGGGCGTACAACTCGCCGAGCTGGCCGGTCAGGACGCCGCCACCATTGTGGAACTGGACGGTCACCTGCCCGGTGCGGATGCCGAGTTCCGCCGCCGCGACCGGATCGAGGATCTCCTCGACCTCCTGCAGCTCAAGGAAGTGAGTGCTCGGTCCGATGCCGCCGAAGCGCAGGCGGCTCATCTGCACAACGAGCCACGGCAGTTCCTTGGCGGCGCGCCGCGGGCCGCCATAGGCGTCGATGTCGAGCCGGCCGCGCTCTTCGATGTGGTTGAGCTCGTCTTCGCTGAGGCCGTACCGCTCCGCGGCGAAATCCGCGCCCTCGGTGGCGGCTCGCAGCACCTCCTTGGCGGTCAGTTCCCTGCGCCAGTTCGGCGGGCTCGGGAACCGCTCGGTGACCTGCCGGTAGAAGTCAGTCACCGCACTGGCCGACGGCCGTTCGATGTCGAGGGTCATCAGCGCCATTCCGCAGTTGAGCCCGGCATCGGCGAGCGCTGGCCTGATCTCGCCCGCGGTCGCGACCGCGATGCTCGACGGCATCTCCGACTTCGACTTGTGGCAGAAGTCGGGCATCACCACGGGCGGCGCCGCGAGGCCGGCGCCGTCCGTGCCCTGGCTCAGGCAGTCGAGCATGCCCCGGTCGGCGGGGGCAGCTTCACTGTCGAACACGGTGAACTGGCGGTCTCCGTGGAGCCGCGATCCACTGAGGACCGCTATGTCCATTTCATTCTCTTCAAGCGGCATTTCGTTCCCTTCAAGCGGCAAGACCGGCGAGCGCCTCGCACACCCGGTCCACGTCGGAATCGGTCAGCCCTGGGTGCATGGGCAGGGACAGCAGCTGCGGGAAGATCTGGTCCGCCGCGGCCAGCTCGCCGCACGCTTCCAGGCCAAGCAGGTCGCGAAAGTGCGGCAGGTGATGAACCGGTATGAAATGCACGGAGGTGCCGATGCCGACGCCGGCCAGCCGGTCCGACACCGTGTCCCGGTCCATGCCGAAAGCCCGGTGATCGATCCGCACCATGTACAGGTGCCAGGCGTGCGTGTCCGCCGCGGGACGCGGCGGAAGCTCAAGGCCGCGGACGCCGGCCAGGTGCGCGTCGTAACGCGCCGCGATGGCTGCCCGCCGCTGCTGCCAGGCCGCGAGGTGGTGCAGCTGTTCCCGGCCGATGGCCGCCTGCAGGTCGGTGAAGTTCGCCTTCATCCCGGCGTCTTCGACCGTGTACCGCCAATTGCCCGACCGGTCGTAGCGCCGCCAGGCGTCGCGACTCATCCCGTGCAGTCGCATCCGCCGCCACCGCTCGGCCAGGTCGCCGTCGGTCGTGGTGATCACGCCGCCCTCGCCGATCGGGAGGTTCTTGGTGGCGTAGAAGCTGAAGCACGCGGCGCGGGAGAAGCTGCCCACCGGCCGCGCGCCGACGGTGGCACCAAGGCCGTGCGCGGCGTCTTCCACCACGTTGTCGGCCGGTATGCCCGCTGCCGCGGCGAGCTCCGCCCCGTCTACGGGATAGCCGCCCATGTGCTGGATGACCATGGCGGCCGCGCCGTTCCTGGCCGCCTTCGCCACGCCTTCCGCGGACACGGTAAGCGTTTCCGCGTCCGCATCCACCAGGACAGGCCGCAGGCCGGCGTGGACGATCGCCTGGACGGCACCGCAGAAGGTCAGCGTCGGTGTCAGCACCGGCGCCCCCGGTGGCAGGCCGAGGGCGGTGAGCGCCATCTCGATGGCCGCGGTGCACGAGCTGACCGAGACCGTGTGCCGCGCGCCTACCCACGCGCCGAACTCCTGCTCGAACGCTATGGCCTCGGCGCCCATCGTCACCCAGCCGCTGGCGAGGACCCGCACCGCCGCCTGCTGCGCCTCGGGGACGATCTCGGTGCGGCAGAAGGGTACGGCTTGCCCGCTCACGATGTCGCCAGTTCGGATCGTGCGGGCGGTGCGCTGATGTCCCGCCCGAGATAGGCCTCGCCGAGCACGGCACCAAGTGCAACCGGCGACAGCTCCTCGCCGAGCCGTTCCCGGCCCGCCGCACCCAGGCGCGCGGCGTAGGCCGGATTGTCGAGCAGGTGGCCGATGGCCCGGCCGAGCAGGTCAGGCATTCCTGGCGGTGCCAGCAGGCCGGTCTCCCCGGCGATGACCACGTCGGGCACCGCGTTGACCGCGGTCGCGACGACCGGCAGCCCCGCGCTCATTGCCTCGACGATGGCGCACGGCAGGCCCTCGTACCGGCTGGCCATCGCGAAGACGTCGATCCCTGGCAGCAGCGCCGCCACGTCGTTGCGCTCGCCGGTGAACAGCATCCGGTCGGCCAGGCCGAGCTTCTTCGCGATCCGCTCGGTCTTCGCGCGCAGCGGGCCGTCGCCGATCCACACGCCGAACACGTCGCTGCGGCGCAGCCCGGCCAGTGCGTGGACGAAGTCCTCCGGCGCCTTCTGGAAGGCCAGCCGCCCGACCGTGCCGACCACCTGCATGCCAGGAGGCACGCCGAGTAGCCGGCGGGCCTCCGCACGGTCCAGCGGACCTGGTGGGTTCAGCGCCTTGGCCAGGGCCACCCCGATCGTGCGGATCCGTTCCGGCGGCGCGATCCTGCGGGTAACGGCCTCGGCCGCTACAGCAGGGCCGACGGCGAGGAAGACGTCGGTGAACCTGCCGACCGACCGCTCGATCTGGATGTAGGCCGACCGGCGCGGCCAGGACTGGAACTGGTGGAACGGGAAGCCGTGGAAGGTGTGCACGATGCGGCCGATCTCGAGCCGGTGCGCGGCCAGGCGGCCGAGCGCGCCCGCCTTGGAGCTGTGCGTGTGCACGACGTCGAAGCCCTTGAGGCAGGCCTGCAGGTCGGCGAGGGCACGGCGGTCAGCGCGGGGAGCGATCTCGCTGCGCAGGTGCGGCAGCAGCACGACCTCGTGCCCGGCCACGCGCGCCTTCGCCATCAGGTCTTCATCACCCTCGCCGGTGATGAAGGCGATCTCATATTGCTCGGGATCAAGCGCCAGGGCGCCGCGCAGCGCCACCCCGCCGGCGCCGGCCATGAACCTGGTGACGACCTGCGCTACCCGCAGCCGACTGCTCACGATGTCAACTCCTCGGTATTCACGGCTTTGAGCAGTTCGCGCAGTGGTGCCCCCTGGCGGTCCCCGAGGGTCACCTGCAGGCACGGCAGCCTGGCGCTGAGCTCTTGCGCGATGTGCTGGACGGGAGGATGGCTGCTGCCAAGGCCAGTGCCGAGCGCCAGCGTCGCCGCGAACGCCCAGTAGCGGCGCAGCTCCCCGGCCATATAGGTCCCGGCCGCCAGGTGCCGCGCCGCCAGCGCTGGATCGCACCGGGTCACCCCGGGCTGGGTGCCGCGAACCAGCACGACGAGCAGGTCGGGCGTCATCCGGTCGGTGCGGCGCGGCCAGGCCGCCTCCCGTCGGCCGTAAGGCATGCGCCGTCCCTTGCCGGCGTGCATCTCGGCCGGCAGCCGCAACGGCTCGACGAGGCCCCATGTGGACTCCCCGTCGCTCGCGCAAACGTTGTCGCAGGTGGAAACGGCCCCGCTGAGCAGCTCACGATGGACCAGCGTGGACTTGCCGACACCTCCTGGCCCGGCCAGCATCACCGCCCGGCCGTCGGCAGCGTCAAGGCCGCAGACGGAGGCGTGCAGCGGGGCCCGGCCGCGCTGCTGGCTCCGCCACAGCGCGGGGTACTGCAGCAGGACGGCCCGCAGGAGCAGCCGGGTCCGAGCGCGCAGCACCGCCGCTACCGCTCGCCCCGTGCCAGAAGGCCGCCAGCGGGCAACCACCTCAACGGTCGGCTCGCCCACGGTTATCTGCAGGTCCAGGCCCGACGAGCAGGCGTTCCTGATGATCACCTGGCCCTCGCGGCACCAGGCGTCGCGGGTGAGCACGCGCCAGCCAGTGACATCGAACGCCGCCGAGTCGCGCTCGACCGTTACCAGGACATCCGGCGGCGTCGCGCCGTCGGCCGAGGTCAGCTGGCCGGCAGCGCCCTCGGCGATGACGTCGGCGATCCAGGGGACAGTGCACGTTACTTCCATCCGCTCGCCGGCGGTGTGCAGCAGGCCCCGCATCAGAATTCATCCGCGTAGGGACTCGCCAGTGCCATCGCCGCGGTTGCCGCCAGGCCGTCGGCCGTGTGGTACTCGGGCACCAAGTCGCCAAGCCGGACCCGGACTAGCCCATCATCACCGTTCGCGGCGTTGGCATACAGCAGGTCAAGGGAGCTGGCGAAGCCATCGGGCAACCGTCCCGGCCGGGTGGCCGAGATGGCCGGGTTGACGGTGGGCAGCGGCTCTTCGAGCTCGCCGAACAGGGTCTCGTGCAGCTTCTCCCCCGGCCGCAGGCCGGTGAACCGTATCTCCACGTCCGGCACCCGCAGCTGCTCGGCGTAGCGGCGGACCAGGTCGACGATCCGCACCGGCTCGCCCATATCCAGCACGAACGTCTCGCCGAATTCGCCCATGGGCGCGGCAGAAAGGACCAGTCCCACCGCTTCCTCGACGGTCATGAAAAACCGGGTCACGTTGGGATCAGTCACGGTCACCGGCTCGCCTCGCTCGATCTGGTCGCGGACCACGGTGAGCAGCGAGCCCCGGCTGCCAAGCACGTTGCCGAACCGGACCGAGCAGACGCGCATCTTGCCGTTCGCGTTCGCCTGCACGATCATCTCGGCCAGCCGCTTGGTCGCACCAAGGATCGACCGAGGCTCGGCGGCCTTGTCCGTGGAGATCAGCAGAAACCGTCCCGTCCCGGACTCGGCCGCCGCGCGCACCACATTCTGGGTGCCGAGCACGTTCGTCTTCACGCCCTCGCCGGGATTCTGCTCGAGCAGCGGCAAGTGCTTGTGCGCGGCGGCGTGGAAGACGACATCGGGCCGGACCGACCGGAACACCTGCCGGATCCGGGTCTCGTCCCTGATGTCGGCAATGATGATCTCGGCGCTGTCGAGCAGCGCCCGGCCATTCAGCTCAAGCTGGAGCATGTGCATGTTCGACTCGTCATGGTCGAGCATGTGCAAGGACGCCGGGTCATGGCTCCGGATCTGGCGGCACAGCTCCTGGCCGATCGACCCGCCGGCCCCGGTAACCAGGACCCGGGCGCCGGCCAGCATTTCCTGCACCGACGACTCGAGGATTTTGCGCTCGGCCCGGCCGAGCAGGTCGCTGTAGCTCACCGTGCGCATGTCGGCCGCCCTCGCCGCGCGCTCCAGGGCGGAAAGGAAGGACGGCAGGTAGCGCACGTGCGCGCCGGTGTCGGCGGCGGCGCGGGTGAGAAGGCTGAGTTCCGCGGGCGGCAGCGAAGGAATCGCGATGATGATCGCCTGGATCTGATGCTCGCGGACGACGCGGCGCAGGTCCGCCAGGGCGCCGAGGACCGGCGTCCCGAACACGGACATGATGCCAGGGTCGTCGTCGAGCAGGCCGACGGGGCGCAGCCCGTAGTCAGGACAGGTCTTCAGGTCACGCATGAGCGTGCGGGCGGCGGACCCGGCCCCGACGAGCAGCGTCGCCAGGCCCGGGGCTACCTTCCGACTGCGGTCCCACGGTCTCAAGCCGCCATGCCAGCCACGGCCGGCCAGCCTTGCATCAGTCATAGTCCCCCCTAGTGAATTCCGTCCGGTCATCCCTCGCGGGACACCGTGTCCGGGACCTCGGTGACCCGAGTCCGCGTCGCGTCCCGGTCGATGAGAGTCGCCAGCCAGCTCCTGCGCCGGATACCGATGACGCCGAGGATGGGCCAGTCCGCAGTGACGCCCAGGTCTGCGGCCTGGTCCAGTGCGCCGTGCGGCGCGAACCTGGGCAGGACGACCACCAGTGCGGCGTCGGGCGGCGGCGCGCCGAGCCGGATGTCGTTCAAGGTGACGACCGTTCGCTGCGGCTCAGGAGACTGGGCCCCCGTGACGCCGACCGGCCAGTCGGCGGTGGCCAGGCCGACCGTACGGTGGTCGCTGCTGACGAACGCCGGGCGCCGGGCCTCGCCGTTCCGGCTCGGGCCGTCGCTGCGGTCGCCTTCGATGCGGGCGGTGCCAAGCGACTGCCCGTCCGCTGGTTCCGTCGCGGGCATCTCGCCGCGCAACCTGGCGGCCAGAGATGACAGCCGACCGGGCGACCCAGGCCCGGTGAGCACCACGGTCAGGACGCCGGCCCGGTGCGCGGCCAGGTTGAGGCGCTCGGGCAGGTCCCGGCCAAGCGCGACGATCTGGCCGCCGCGTTCTTCCGCGGTGCCGAACAGCACAGCACCAAGTTCCCTGGCACCGGCGCCCGGCTGGGCCACGGTCGGCCGCAGCACCTCACGAAGCGTGGCGAACAGCAGGCCGACGATCAGGCCAAGCAGCCCGGCGAGCGCCCCGTAGACCACTGCGTGCCGGGAGGCCGCGGCCGCGGCCGTCGGCACGCTGACCACCGACGCGCCCGTCTCGGTGGTGAGGGTGGCCAGCACCTGCTGCTGCTCGGATTCGTTGTTGGCTAGCTCCTGCTCGGCCGCGGCCAGCTGCGACAGCAGGGTCTGCACCGGCACACTGGTGGACGCGTCGACGGCGCCGACCCCGGCTAGTGATTTTTGCAGCTGGTCACGCCTGGTCATCAGCTGCGAGTGTGTCTTGGCGAGCGAAACGAGCTCGGGGTTGCCCTTGACGCCCAGCTGATTCAGCTGGTTGACCACGGCCGTGGCCAGGGTGCCGGACAGCGCCTGAGCCACGTGGGGGCTCTTGTCGGTGACAGTGATGCCCATGATGGCGGAACTGCCCGCCGGGGCCACCGAGATGTCGTGCTTGGCGACTTGAGACGCGTCCCGGCTGATCTTGGCCTGGCGGAGCGACTGCTGAACCATGGCGGGATCGGTCGCCACCGCGGCCACCCTGCTCTGGATGGCCGACACCTGGGTGGTCGTGTCGGGTGTCGTGCCCTGGCCCTGGACGACAGAAGTAGCCGCGTAGGTCACGGGCTGGCCTTCCCGCAGCACCACCACCCCGATCGCGGGCAGGATTATCAAGACCAGCAGCAACCACCGATGCCGCCAGAAAATACGCCTACCCGTCTCGCTGGCTTCCACAGTTCACCCCTCGTTTACTTGCGATTAGCTTTCACGTTATGGGCGGGCAAGTACGGTTTCCTCGTCCAGGTGCGAGCTTCCTTCTACGTCGATTGCCGGAGGCGCCGAACGGCGGCGGCTGTGAGACTCGGCGACATGAGCAACCAGGGGGGGAGCTTCTCCGGTCGCACGTCGCTGACCGGCCCTTACCAGCTGCGCGCCGTCCTGGCGACCGCGATGCTGGCCGGCGGCCTCCTGGCGGCTGGCTGCTCCTCCGCCCCGGCGACCGCCGCGCCCGGGCCTGCGACGACCGCGCATGGGCCTGCGACGACCGCTCCCGGGCCTGCGACGACCGCGCCCAAGTCCGCGGCCAGTTCTGCCTCAAGCCCGGCCGGGAGCCTCGGTCAGCTGAGCAAAATCCTGGTGATCATGGAAGAGAATCACAGCATCCAGCAGGTCTTCCCCAGCGGCATGCCGTACCTGTGGAGCCTGGCTCAGCGGTATGCGTACGCGACCGATTGGAGTGACGTGGCCCATCCGAGTCTGCCCAACTACCTGGCCATCTTCGCCGGATCGGCCTTCGATAACCCGCAGGATTGCGCGCCCGCTCCCGGCTGTACCTACCCGGGACCATCGGTTTTCGGTCAGGCTCTTGCCCGCGGCGAGTCGGCGAAGGCCTACGAGGAATCCATGCCGCGGCAATGTGACGCCGGTTTCGTCGGCGAATATGACGTGAACCACAACCCGTGGGCGTATTTCCCGAGCGAAGCCGCAAGCTGCCGGGCCCATGACGTGCCGGCCGGTACGCCGGCCGACGGCGCGCTGGCTGGCGACGTACGCGCCGGCGCCCTGCCCGACATCGGCCTCATCACGCCCAACCTGCTGCATGACGGCCACGACGGGACACCCGCGCAGGCGGACGCGTGGCTGCGGGCCTGGATTCCCGCGCTCACGTCCGGTCCCGACTGGCGAACGGGGCGGCTGGCCGTCGTGGTGGTCTTCGATGAAGGCGAGACCACCGAGCAGGTGCCCTTCGTGCTCATGGCCCCCGGTCTTTCCGGTGTCAAGATCTCCGAGGCGGCCAACCAGTACGCGCTGACCCGGCTCATCGACGCGGTCATCGGCGCGCCGCCGCTGCGACAGGCCGGCAGCGCAACCGATGTGACGTCGCTGCTTGGGGCGGCCCGATGACCGGCGGCCGCGTGATCTTCGTCGGCGCCGTGCACGAGGCGGTCCCCGCGCTCGGCGCCCTGCTCGGCAGCGGAGCCGAGATAGCCGAGGTGGTGACCCTCCCGGCCGAGCGGTCGGCCAGCACGTCCGGCTTCGTGGACCTGGAACCGCTGGCCCGTGCGCACGGCATCACCGTGCGCCGTTGCGCGAACATCAACTCCGTGGAGTCCGTGCGGCACGTCAAAGAGCTGCGGCCGGACCTGATGGTCGTGACCGGGTGGACCAGGCTACTGTCCGCCGAACTGCTCAGCGTGCCGCCTCGGGGCGTGATCGGCTTCCACGCCTCGCTGCTGCCGCGCTACCGAGGCCGAGCCCCGGTTAACTGGGCCATCCTGCGCGGAGAGACCGTTACCGGAAACACGATGATGTACCTGGACGCCGGCACCGACACCGGCGACATCGTCGACCAGCAGACCGTGCCGATAACGCCCGACGACACGTGCGCGACCGTGTACGCACGGGTGGGGGAGGCCGGGGCCGAGATGCTCAGGCGTCAACTGCCGAAGCTGCTCGACGGCACCGCCCCCCGGCGGCCGCAGGGGCCAGGTGACGGGCCGCCGCTGCCGAAACGCACGCCGGAGATGGGCATCACCGACTGGAACCGCCCGGCCCGCTCGGTCCACGACTGGATCCGCGCCCTCACCGCGCCGTACCCCGGCGCCTTCACCTTCATCGCGGGACGGAAGCTGATGCTGTGGGCCTCGTCGGTCGACGGTGACTGCCCCCGGCGGACACCGGGAGAAGTGCTCGGCTACGACGAAGACGGCCTGCGGGTCGCCACCGCGGACGGCGCCATCGTGGTGACGAGCGTGTCGGACGCCGGCGACGCGCCAGGGCCTGCCGCGGAATGGGCCAGCAGGAACGGCTTGCGGCCGGGCGAAGAGTTCGAACCGGTTCCCGCCGGAGCAACGGCGTGGGCGCTCGGCCTTGGACCGAGGCCGGCCGAGGACCGGGCGGTGTGACGCATGGACAGGACGCGCGTCGTGGTCATCGCGGCACACCCCGATGACGAGCTGCTCGGGGCGGGAGGCACGCTCGCCAGGCACGTGCGGGACGGCGACGAGGTGCACGCGATCATCGTCGCGGACGGCGCGGGCAGCCGTTACCCTGACGAACTGGTGTCCACGTTGGAAAAACAGGCTCGCCTGGCCGCCGAGGTCATCGGCTTCACCTCGCTCCAGTTCCTCTCGCTGCCTGATCAGCGGCTGGATACGGTTCCGCTGATCGAGCTGACCCAGCGGCTCGAGGGCGTGCTCGACGAGATCGAACCTGGCACGGTATACACGCATTTCCCCGAGGACGTGAACGCCGACCACCGGCTGGTGGCCAGGTGCGCGTGGACGGCTTGCCGCCCGTACGCCCGCCCGCAGCTGCGGAAGTTCGCTGTCTTCGAGACGCCGTCCTCGACCGAGTGGGCGTGGCCTATGCCGGGGACGGAGTTCCGGCCCAACCTGTTCGTGGATGTGACGGACACGCTGGCGACCAAGATCGCCGCCATGGAATGCTACGAAACCGAGCTAAGGGATTACCCGCATCCGCGCTCGAGCCGGGCGCTCAAGGAGCGTGCCGCCTACTGGGGAAGCCACGTCGGCCGGCTGGCCGCCGAGCCCCTCATCGTCCTCAGAGAGGTCACATGATGGCCGCCCGGACGCTGATTTAGCCATGCCACTTCGTCGGCTTGCGACCGGCTTGGGATCGTTTACACCAGTTTTTTCTAGTGCAATTAGCGTAGAAGTATCTACGTCATTTCCAGGTTGGCGATCTCCTGCGGATCGTCACAATGAATCAACCTGCTTATGGATCCGGATGCCGAGCTGCGGTGTCCTGGCGGGCGTCAGCCAATAAAACCGTCTTTCGTTGACAAGGCCGACGAGACGGTTGGGGGAATCGGTGAGGAACACATGGTCCGGACATCGGCCGATTGTGGTCTAGCGCGCGCTCGTCATGATCTACGCACCCTCAGGACCCGAGCCCGGCTCCGCTCGGTTGGGGGCCGCTTGGCCCGCGGACTGCTCCCGGCGACGTGGATGCGCCGCCTGACCGTCGCGGCCGGCGTGCTCATCGCCGTCGTGACCGGCAGCGTGGCGGTGTCGTCGCCGGCGTTGGCCCAGACACTCTGCACCCCGGCGGCACTCATCTCGGCGATCAGCGTGGCCAACGCCACGAACGGCACGGTCACCCTCACCAGCGGCTGCACCTACACGATGACGGCACTTAACAACACCACCGACGGCGGCGGGGTCGGCCTGCCGGTGATCACAGGGAAGGTGACGATCCAGGGCAGCGGGGCCACCATCGCCCGGTCGAGCGCCACCGGCACGCCGACGTTCCGCCTCTTCGACGTGGCGTCCGCGGGGAGCCTCACGCTGAACTCGGTGACGATCAAAAACGGCCTGGCCAACAACGCCACGCAGGGTGGCGGGGGCATAATCAACCACGGCACGCTGACCGTCACCGGCAGCACGTTCACCGGCAACTCCGCGCCGTCGTCGACCGGCACGTCGGGCGGCGGCATCAACAACAGCGGCACGCTGAACCTGTCGACCAGCACGTTCACCGGTAATTCGGCGCAGGAGGGCGGCGGGGTCTTCAACCAGAAGACGGCCACGGTCACCAACGACACCTTCGCCAGCAACACGGCGACCATCTACGGCGGCGGCGCCCTGCTTAACGCGGCCGGCACGATGACGGTGACCGGGAGCACGTTCACCGGGAACACCGGGCCGGGCGGCGGCGCGATCGACAACGACACCACGCTCAACATCAGCGACAGCACGTTCAACGGCAACACGGGCGGCACCAACGGCGGCGGCGCCATCATCAACTTCGGCCCCACCACGGTGACCCAGTCGACGATCGCGGGCAACAGTTCCCCGTACGGCGCGAACATCCTGAACTACACCGGCTTCACGCTCAAGATCGGCATGAGCGTCGTGGCCAACGGCCAGGGCGGCCCCAACTGCGGCGGCGGGCAGCCAGTCACCGACACCGGGTACAACATCGACACCGGATCGACGTGCGGCTTCACCACGGCCAACAACTCCAAGAGCAACACCAGCCCGCAGCTTGGCCCGCTTGCGAGCAACGGCGGCCCGACCCAGACGATGGCGCTGCCTACCGGCAGCCCGGCCGTCGACGCCATCCCGTCGAGCACGCCCGGCTGCACCGGCACCACCGACCAGCGCGGCACCACCAGGCCGCAGGGCGCCGGCTGCGACATCGGCGCCTACGAACTGGTGCAGGCCGGCTCGGGGACGCCGTCGGTGCCAACGGGCCTTAAGGTGACCGGCACGACGTCCAGCTCGGTGTCGCTGTCGTGGAACGCGTCCACCGGCAACCCCACCGGTTACACCGTTTACCGCAACGGCACGTCGATCGGCACCACCGGCGGCCCCGCCGCCACCACGTACACGGACGGCACGGTATCGCCGTCCACGACGTATACGTACACGGTCGACGCCTTCAGCGGCAGCAACCATTCGGCGCGGTCCTCGGCGGTGCAGGCAACCACGCCCGCGCCTGGCGGCGTCACGGCCGTGCAGGGCGGCTCAGTGTCGACCGCCACTGTGGGGACCAGCACCACCGTCACCTTGTCGGCTCCCGTGCACGCGGGTGACCTGCTCGTCGGCTGGTTTGGCGAGTACAACTCGTCCGGGCAGGTGAAAGTCTCCGACAGCGTCAACGGCGCCTGGACCCGCAGCACCGCCTCGACCACGTTCGGCAGCGGCAGCGGTGACATCGCGCTGTACTACCTCCAGAACTCCGCCGCGGCCCCGAATGGCCTGACCATCACGATCTCGGCCTCAACCGCGACGTACCTGGAAGGCGCGGTCGGCGACTACAGCGGCGTGGCTACGGTCGGCGCCCTCGACCAGCTCGCGGTGGCCAAGGGCAACAGCACCGCGGTCGACTCCGGGCCCACCGCCTCGATCGGGGCGGGCGAACTGGTCGTCGGCGGGATCATCACCGGCGGCTCGCCCGGCACGACGACGGCCGGATCCTCGCAGGGCCAGAACTTCACCATGCTGACGCAGAGCAGCGGCCAGTCGGCCAACCAGGAGGACATCCTGTCCAGCGCCGCGGGGGCGCAGGACGGGCGCGCCACGCTGGCCACGGCCACCGACTGGTACGCGGTTGTGGCCACGTTCCACACGTTCGGGTCAGGCAACACGTCGCCGCCCAGTGTCCCGGCCGGCCTCACCAACACCTCGGACACGGCCAGCTCGGTCGGCCTGAGCTGGAACGCCTCGACCGACTCGACCGGGACGCTGGCGGGCTACACGGTCTACCGTAACGGCACGTCGATCGGCACCACGAACGCCAGCACCACCACGTTCACCGACTCGACCGTGCAGGCGTCCACGACGTACTCCTACACGGTGGATGCCTTCGACACCGCGGGCAATCACTCCGCACAGTCCTCGGCGATCCAGGTGACCACCCCGGGGGCACCGCCGCCAAGCGCGCACTGGGTGCAGGGCGGCGCGGTGTCCACCGGCACTACGGTGACGAGCGTCACGATCACGCTGACCAGCCCGGTGAGCGCGGGTGACCTGCTCGCCGGCTGGTTCGGCCAGTACAGCTCGTCCGGGCAGGTCTCGGTGTCGGACAACGTCAACGGAGCCTGGACCCGCAGCAGCGCCGCCACCACGTTCGGCAGCAGCAGCGGTGATATCGCGCTGTTCTACCGGCAGAACTCGGCGGCGGCCCCGTCCGGCCTGACGATCACCATCACCGCCGCCAACGCGACCTACCTGGAGGCCGCCGCGGCCGACTACTCGGGCGTGGCCACGACGGGTGCGCTTGACCAGGTGGCGGTCGCGAAGGGCAACAGCAGCACGGTCGACTCCGGGCCCACTGCCTCGGTCGGCGCGGGCGAGCTCGTCGTCGGCGCCATCCTGACCGGCGGCTCGGCCGGGACCGTGACGGCCGGATCCTCCCAGGGCCAGGCCTTCACCCTGCGCAGCCAGGCAGGCTCGGGGTCGGCCGACCTCGAGGACATCCTGGTGAGCGCCGCGGGGGCCCAAGACGCCCGCGCCACCTTCTCGTCCGCCACCGACTGGTATGCCGTGGCCGCGGTATTCCATCAGGCCTGACCGGCAGGAGAACTGAATGGAGCGTGACCAAGCGGCGGCCCCAGCGTGCCGCGAAGGCCTACCGCATCATCGGCGACGGTGGCATGCTGCTCATCTATGACATCATGCTGCTACCGTCGGTGGCCAGGAGCCCGTGCCGGAGAGGGCCGGGGCTGTACCAGCCGGTGGCCCGCATCCGGCCCCTCCGCGGTCACTACCTGCCGGTGGTGACCAGGCCGACCCCGAAACAAGGCAATCCGGATGATCAAGGTCAAACCTTCCGTCCAGTTGGCAGTCGTCGGCCTGGCGTTCATCCTCGCGGGCGCGAGCTGCAGCGCCACCCGCACGCACACGACCGACCCAGTCCCCTGGCCGGTCACAAGCCTGCATTACACGTCGAACGGCAACTTCAGCCAGTTCGGCCAGTACCTGCCTGCGGCTGAAGGTTTCAACCTTGCGGACGTCGACAGCTCCGCCAAAAGCTCCGCCAAAACCGAATTGGACAGCTTGCCGGCCGGAGTGCGCGGGCTAGTGTGGCTCGGGGACTGCGACGGCGCGACCGCCGCCTTCCAGTCCGCTGTGGACGCCTTCGCCGGTGACCCCAAGCTGTTCGGCTTCTACGTCATGGACGAGCCCAGCCCATCGACCTGCCCGGCGCAAAACCTGCTCGCCGAGGACAACTGGATTCACGCGCACGTTCCCGGCGCGAAGACGTTTGCCATTCTGGAAAACCTCGGGCCCGCGGCCCGGCCGAGGTTCGCAGGCACGTACACGCCGCGGGACTCCGGGCTGGACCTGATCGGCCTCGATCCGTACCCGGTGCGATCGGAGCTCCACCAGCCCGACTACGCGGAGATCGCCGAGTACGTGCGGCTGGCCGAGGGGATCGGCTGGCCAGAGTCCTCGATCGTGCCCGTGTACCAGGCGTTCGGCGGCGGCAACTACCCCGATGACGCTAACGGCCACTGGGTCCTGCCGACAGCGGCCCAGGAGCGCCAGATGCTCACCCTCTGGGCAGCAGTCGTCCCGCATCCGCAATTCGACTACGCCTACAGCTGGGGCTCCCAGCGGGGAGACACCGCGCTCAGCCAGTCGCCAGCCCAGCAGGCCGTCTTCGCGGAAAAGAACAAGTCATCGTGACGATTGACTATGTGTCTTTGCCAGTCACCTGGTGCCGTATCGATTTAGGCCCGTGATAGCCGTCGCCATCTCCGCCGAGCCGGACTGAATGGACGCGGCCGCTGTCCGCATGCCACGCTGAGCGGTCGCGTAGTCGCTGGTGCCGGTCGCGCCGATGGCATTGTTGAAGCCGGCGAACGCGCCGCCCAGATCCGTCAGACCGGCGACCTCCGCCCGGTACGCGGCCGATACGCAGCCCGGGATCAGGTTCTTCCTGGCCGCCTGGGCGCCCGAGTTGAGCGACGTGGTCGCCGCGCGCAGGGCAGTCACGTCAGCCGCCGGGGCGGTGCCCGATGCCAGGTCCGCGTTCAGCGACGTCGCTGCCTGCGACACGATCGTGAGGTCAGTGACCACGACCTGGAGCTGACCGCTGGCGCCGGTACCGCGCCAGGACACCAGCTGGCTTGGGCAGCTGGTCGACGACCAAGGAGCCGAAGTCGAGGCCGCGGCAGAGGACCGGGCCGGAGCCGAAGTCGGGGCCGAACCCAGGGCCGAGGATCGGGTCGCAGCCGAAGCCGCGGCCGAGGACGGGGTTACCAGCGTTTTCCTCGGTGCCTTCACCTCGCTCGACAGCGACGCGCGGTTACTGTGGCCGCCCGCCGCGACGAGACCGGCGGAAACGCCTACTGCCACCGTGAGGGTGCCGACCACGATGAGAGCGGCAGGGCTCCTCTTCCGCCGCCCGCTCGCGGCTGGCTGATCCGGCAGCTGGCGGTGGGACCGATCGGACGGCTGGTCACTCATGACGTTCTCCCCCCGGCGCGGGCAATTCCGCGTCCGAATGAAAGACGCGCACGGGCCGGTTCCGGTGCACACAACAGCCATCACTAGCCGCCAGTCCCCGATACACCGCCGGAGCCGTTTGCGGTCGCCGTTCGGCGTGCCCCGTATGCCGGCCCGCCACCGCTCCGTTAGGCTCCATACCGGAACCTAAGGGCAGGAAAGACAAGCGAGGAGCCGACGGTGGCGTCCATTGAAGCGGTACATGCCAGGCAGATCCTGGACTCCAGGGGCAACCCGACCGTGGAGGTTGAAGTTGTACTCGACGACGGCTCCGTCGGCCGGGCAGGCGTGCCGAGCGGCGCCTCCACCGGCGCCTTCGAGGCGGTAGAGCTAAGAGACGGCGGCGCGGAGTACGGCGGCAAGGGGGTCACCAAGGCCGTCGACGCCGTGACCGAGGAGATCCAGGACGAGTTGCTCGGCCACGAGGCCGACGACCAGCGGCTCGTCGACCAGGCGCTGATCGACCTTGACCGTACCCCGGGCAAGAGCAGGCTTGGCGCGAACGCGCTCATCGGCGTGTCGATGGCCGTGGCGCGCGCGGCGGCGGACTCCGCGGGGCTGCAGCTTTTCCGCTACCTGGGCGGACCGAACGCGCACGTGCTCCCGGTGCCGATGATGAACATCCTCAACGGCGGCGCGCACGCGGACTCCAACGTGGACGTGCAGGAGTTCATGATCGCCCCGATCGGCGCGCCGACCTTCACCGAGGCGGTGCGCTGGGGCGCCGAGACCTACCACGCGCTCAAGTCGGTGCTCAAGCAGCGCGGACTGTCCACCGGGGTGGGCGACGAGGGCGGCTTCGCGCCGGACCTCGAGCACAACAGGGCCGCGCTCGACTTCATCGTCGAGGCGATCAGCAAGGCGGGTTACGTCCCCGGGCGGGACATCGCGCTTGCGCTCGATGTCGCGGCGACCGAACTCTACAAGGACGGCGCTTACCACTTCGAGGGCAAGCCGCAGACCGCCGAGGACATGTCCGCGATCTACTCCGACTGGATCGGCGCCTACCCGATCGTGTCGATCGAGGACCCGCTGGCCGAGGACGACTGGGCCGGCTGGCAGACGTTCACCGCCGCGGTCGGCGACCGGGTCCAGGTGGTCGGCGACGACCTGTTCGTCACCAACCCCGAGCGGCTGCGCCGCGGGATCGCGGAGAAGTCGGCCAACGCCCTGCTCGTCAAGGTGAACCAGATCGGCACCGTGAGCGAGACCTTCGACGCGGTCAGCCTCGCGCACCGCGCCGGGTTCGCCTGCATGATCAGCCACCGCTCCGGCGAGACCGACGACACGTTCATCGCCGACCTCGCCGTCGCCACCAACGCCGGGCAGCTCAAGACCGGTGCCCCGGCCCGCGGCGAGCGGGTCGCCAAGTACAACCAGCTGCTTCGCATCGAGGAGCACCTCGCCGACGCGGCCAGCTACGCCGGCGCATCCGCGTTCCCGAGGTTCACTACCGCCTGAGGAATACTGCCTGATCATGCCGACGCAGGCCCAACCTTCACCGGCCCAACCCTCAGGGGCACCGGCGTCACCCGCGCAGGCCGCCGCCCTGGCGGCGGTCGCGCGGTCCACCAAGCTGACCGGGCGGGCCGCGCTGCTCGCCGTGGTGATCTGCGCGATCGCGCTCAGCCTGGCGTACCCGGTTCGCGAGTACATCGCGCAGCGGCAGCAGATCGACCAGCTGCTCGCCCAGCAGCAGACCATGTCCGCACAGGTCAAGGCCCTACAGGCGCAGAGCACCAAGTTGTCGCAGACCTGGTACATCGAGCAGGAGGCGCGGGACGAGCTGCACATGTGCTTCCCGCAGGAGCAGTGCTACGAGGTCGTCTCAGGCCAGCCGGCGAAGGCGGCCGTCGGCAAGCCGCAGGCGGCGGCCGATCCCTGGTACGCCAAGCTCTGGGACTCCGTGCAGAAGGCCGACGCGAAGATCGGAAGAGCACACG
>JAWWPV010000946.1:0-4833 GCA_033854775.1 Trebonia sp. | reverse complement strand
TCCGCGCCGAGGCGCGGTACGCGTCCTCGCTCGCGCACCCCGGGATCACCCGGGTCTTCGACTACGGCGAGCACAGCCCGCTCGGCGGCCCCTACCTGGTCATGGAGCTCGTGGACGGCCAGGCGCTGTCGGAGATCCTTGAGCGGTTCGGCCGGCTTGACCCCTACGTGGTGCTCGACATCGTCGCCCAGGCGGCCCGCGCGCTGGACGTCGCGCACCGGGCGGGCATCGTGCACCGGGACATCAAGCCGGGCAACCTGCTGGTCATGGCCGACGGCACGACCAAGATCACCGACTTCGGCATCGCCAAGGCGAATCTGCAGGACGTCAATCTGACCGCCACGGGGCTGGTGATGGGGACCGCGCTGTACGTCTCGCCCGAGCAGGCGACCGGCCAGCCGCTGACCGGCTCCACGGACGTGTACTCCCTCGGCGTGGTGGCCTACGAGTGCCTGGCGGGCGACCCCCCGTTCGTCGGCGACCAGCCGGTGGCGATCGCGATCATGCACAAGCACGACCCGGTGCCGCCGCTGCCGAGCGACGTGCCGCGCCCCATCGCCGAACTCGTGTACGCGATGCTGGCCAAGAACCCCGGGGACCGCCCGGACTCGGCCAGGCACGTCGCCGACCGCGCCGAGGTCATCCGCGACGCCCGCAACCGGAACAGCTACAGCGGCCCGGTCACCTCCGACGTGCCGGCGTGGCCCAACTCCTCGGCCGCCACCAGCATGGACCTTTACCAACGTGCTCCCGAACGGCTTCAGGATCCTCGTAATCGCGGAAGCCGCGCCTTCTTGCTCGTGGGGACCGGCGTGGCGGCCATCGGCGTCGTCGCGATTATCGCGGTGCTGATCTCAAGCAACGGCAGTACGGTGGCGAACGTGGGCAGCAACACGACGCTGCCTACCCAAACCCAGTCGCAGTCGGCGATTCACAAGACAGCCGCGCATACGAGTACCGCGCCATCCACCAGCAACCTGGCCGGGGGCAACCTCGGCACCCCAGGCAATGTCGTAGTAGGGGCAACGGGAACGACGTCGAAGTCGCCGACGCCGACGAAGTCCCCCACCCCCACGAAGTCGCCGACGCCGACCAGGTCCCCCACTCCGACGAAGTCGCCGACGCCAACGAAGTCACCCACCCCCACGAAGTCGCCGACGCCGACGAAGTCATCGCCGACGCCCACGACGACGACCACTACGCCGCCGCCAACGACGACGCCCACGACGACGGCACTCGCGGCGGGCGCCACGGGATAACGCTTCGATGCGGGGTGGTTTCGACCCGTCCACGGCCATCTGCGGTCCAGTCGAAGCAGGAAACCGTTCGGAATGATCGCTCGGTTTTCTGCATCTGGAGCCGGATGGGCAGACTGGTTCGGGTCCGCGGTCCCTCCACTGTGGGGAAGGTCACTGGAAGAGGCGGGCCGTGCCGGAAGTTACACATTGCCGTTGGACTTCCGAAGGAGAAACGACCCCGATGACTGACATATCAGAGCGCCCCGCACTTGGCACGCTCGACCCCAGTGGGCGCGCCCTGCTGTTCACGGAGGCGCGGACCGCGAACGCCTTCGCCGAGACCCCGGTGAGCGACGCGGAGCTTGCCGGGATCTGGGAGCTGGCCAAGTGGGCACCCACCTCGGCGAACACCCAGCCGCTGCGGGTGCTGTACATCCGGCCTGGCGAGGGACGCGGCCGCCTGGTCAAGCACATGTCCGAGGGCAACCAGGCCAAGACCGCCGCGGCTCCCGCCGTCGCGGTCCTCGCGGCGGACACCCGGTTCCACGAGCACATCCCCACGGTGTTCCCGCTGCGGCCGCAGATGCAGGACGTGTTCGAGGAGCAGGAGAAGCTGCGGCTGAAGCACAGCGACTTCAACGCCGCGCTCCAGGCGGGCTACTTCATCCTCGCGGTCCGCGCCCAGGGCCTGGCCGCCGGCCCGATGACCGGCTTCGACGCGGCCGGGCTGGACGCCGAGTTCTTCCCCGACGGCCGTTACCACTCGATCCTCGTGGTGAACATCGGCCACCCCGCCGAGAACGCCTGGTTCGACCGCCTGCCCCGCCTAGACCACGACGACGTCATCAGCTGGGCCTGACGAGCATCGTCTCCCACAGGCCCGCAGGGACGGTAACAGGATGCCGGTGTAAAGGTCGGCCGGGGTCAGCAGGCGTGCTTCGCCTGACCGAGCTGCCTCGTCCCTGAGTTCGGCGGTGAACCCCGCGCCGCTGAAGCACAGCAGCCGGGCTGTTGCCGCGCCGGGGCGGCCTTGCGCGGTCAGCAGGCCGCGGATGTGGCGTAGCCGGTCCAGATGGGCGATGCTCATGGTCTCGTGCCATTTCGCCTCTCCGATGGCCAAGATGGCCTCTCGGCCGTCGTCGACTCCGAATGCCGCGACATCGACCTGTCGGGTCTTCTTGTTGGCCGGGTCATTCACGATGCCCGGCTCGACACGGGCCGGGAAGCCTCCGGAGATCTCCTCGGGAGCGAAGTACCTGGTCCAGTACCGGCACAGCTGCTCGAAGTGCGGGCCGAGCACGCTGGATGTGAAGCGGGGCTCGCTCCGCTCCCACAGGCGCGAGGGGTTCCTGGTGTGCGCCAGGTCGGACCAGATCGGGCGCATCACCGCGTGGTAGAAGGTGATCAGCGGCTCGGCGATCTCGTAGGTTGCGTGGTTGGCGCGGAACGCGTCCGGCTGCCGGCGGACCAGACCGCAGTCCATCAGGACGTTGAGCGGATGGGCCAAGTCGCCGGACTTCCGACCGGCGTAGTTGCCGATGCCGCCCCTGGTGGTGCTGCCGTCAGCGATGGCGGCGAGGACCGAATGGTAGAGCCCCAAGTCATGCAGTTCGGACTCGGCGGCGAGCAGGTAACGCGCCTCCCGGAACAGCGGGCTTGCCGGGTTCAGCACCGTTCGCCTGACCCATCCGTCGAAGTCGTCAGCATCGGCGGGCACGTCATCTCGAGCGAACTCACGCCGGTAGGCAGGCGTGCCACCGACGATCGCGTGCACCTTGATGGCGAGCACCGCGTCCGTGACGTTCCAGAACTGCGCCGCCAGCTGGTAGTCAAGCGTCGGGACGACGAGCTCAAGCCCTGCCCTTCCGCGCAGTGGCGCGTTCCCGGCCAGCAGCGTGCCCATGAAGGTCATGGCCGAGCCGCACAGCAGCAGCCGACTGCGGCTGCCCTCACGCTCGGCCCGGCGCGGGGCGAGCGCGTTCTGCAGGATGGACGGCAGCGACGGGTTCGCCCGGACCAGATAGGGAAACTCGTCGATCACCACGGTGACCGGATGATCGTTCCCCAGCGCCAGCAGCGCGTCAAGCACCTCACGCCAGCTGTCGAAGCGCAGCGCAGACGTCAGTCCGAGATGCGCCCCCAGCGCCGCCCCGATCTGGTGCAGGGACTCGCCGTCGGTCGCTTCATCGGCCGCGAAGTAGAAGCCTCCCGTCGCCTCGCATAGCGCCCGCAGCAGGAAGGTCTTGCCCTGGCGGCGCCTGCCGGAGACGATCCCGAGGGTCGCGCCTGGCCGCTCGTCAGCCGTGAAGGCGGCAAGCTCCATCCACTCGACGTCACGGTCGAACATGTCGTCTGGCTTGCCGGGCACTGCATCAGGCGAAGTTCTCATAACTCAACCTATCATAACTCGACTTATGAGAGGTCAAGCATGCCTCCTTGTCTGGGTCTGCAGACCAGTAACCTTCCAATAATGGACGACCTCACCTATCCCGACTACGGCGCGACGGCAGGCAGGCTCCCGGAGGGCTACCACCACCTGGAACGTCAGGTACGGCTCGGTACCGGCAGGGAGGTGTTCGACCGCGCTACGACGGCGCTCATGTCCTGGCAAGTGCACCGCGCCGCCGGCCTGAAGGTCGTCGCGGACGACGACCCGCGGCCCGGACTTCGTGTTGTTTCCCGCCTCGCCCCGGGGATCACCGCGCCATGCCGGGTTGTCTACGTGATCGATGAGCCCGCCAGGCACGGATTCGCCTACGGCACCCTGCGCGGCCACCCTGAGTCCGGCGAGGAATCCTTTGTGGTGTCTATCGACAAGGAGGGCCAGGTTCTGTTCACCGTCCGTGCCTTCACCCGGCCCGGCACGCTCCTCGCGCGGGTGTCAGGTCCCGTCGGCCGGATCGTCCAGCACTGGTTCACCGAGCGGTACGTCCGCGCGATGCGGCGCCTGGCCGCGGGATAGACGGCTGCCGGTCCGTCCAGGAGATCATGGGAGCCCGCCGGTTCGCGGTCGCCAGCACGGCGCCGGCAGGCGGCGGCAGGCGGCGGCGTTGCCGTTACCGGCGGACTGGAGGCCGCAGTCCGTCCATTAGGAGGTTCAGCAGGCGAGTGGCAAGAACTTCCCGCTGGGGCTTGGGGGCCACCGTGAAGATGCCGATGAGGCTCGCGGCGATGTCTTCGGCGGTGACGTCGCGGCGGAGGTCACCGGCCGCGCGGCCGGCGTCGAGGATCGTGGTGATGGCCGCTAGCAGCTCGGTCCGGGTCTGGCCGTGGGCGATCTCGCCTGTCTCGGTCATCGCCAGCAGCGTGCCGAGCATGCCGTTCTTGGTCGCGATCCAGTCGCCGAACAGGTCCATCCAGCGCCGCATCGCCGCGGCCGGCGGCAGCTGGCCGAGCAGCTCGCGGGCGCCGGCCGTCAGCCGCGCGACCTGGCTCCGGTAGACCGCATCGACCAGCGCCTCCCTGGTGGGGAAGTGCCGGTAGAGCGTGGCGATGCCGACCCCGGCCTCGCGGGCGATCGCGCGCATCGACGGCTCGGTGCCAGCCGACGCGAACACGCGGGTCGCCACCGCGAGCAGCTGATCGCGGTTACGGG
>JAWWPV010000945.1:0-3149 GCA_033854775.1 Trebonia sp. | reverse complement strand
CTCGGTCGCCTCCTCGACCCGCAAGCCGATAAAGTCCGGAAGAGCCCTCTCTGCCTTGGCCCGCAATCTCCCGAATTCTTGCGCAGGGTCACCATTCATAACGATATGTTATCGCTAAAGGGCAGGTCCGCACCCTCGCCCACTGGTGCCGGATAAGGAACCACCTCAACCCGGCCCAGGCCCGGACCGGGGCCGGAGGTTCGCCGGGGTCGCCAGCGTATAAGCACGGCCTCTTCTTGGCTGGCGCCGGCCGGCTGCTGGTTCTTGCTGGCCGCGCTCGGCTGCTAGCTGCGCTCGGCTGCTAGCTGCGGCCGGCTGCTAGCCGCGGCCGGCCAGGTCGAGGAGGTCGTCCAGGATCCGATCGATGGCCGTGACGGTCATCGTGACGTGGCCGGCGCCCGGCTCCAGGTGCGCGCGGGCACCGGGAATGTGCGCGGCGAGCCACCGGCCGTGCGCGAACGGGACCATGTTGTCCTGGTCGCCTTGCCAGATCGCCGCCCGGCCGCTGAGGGCGTCCATGCCGAATCCCCAGTCAGTGATGAACGCGAGGTCGTCGTCGCGCCAGCCCGCGATGCCGTTGCGGACGGCGCCGGACAGTCCCCTGGCCAGGTCGGCGGCGAACTCACCGGTCAGCACCGCCGCGTCGGCGCCGGAGATGAGGCCGCCGAGCGCGGCGGCGATCTGCTCTCCGGTGATCCCGCGCAGGGCTTCTGCCTCCTTGTCGAGGAACGGGGTCAGCGCGTCCGGGCCGCGCGCCGCGAGGCTGAACTCCTCGATGTTCTCCGGCCCCATGCCGGCCAGGAAGTCCAGGCCCTCGGCGTGGTACGGGGCGACGCCGGCGACCGAGGCGGTCCCCAGGCAGCGCACCGGCGCGAGCGCGGCGCACGCCAGGCTGTGCGGGCCGCCACCGGAGAAGCCGATCGACACGAACACGTCGGCGCCGATCTCGTCGAGTACCGCGGTCACATCGGGGACAACGTCCGCCACGGTGCGGCCGGGCCGTGGCGTCGACACCTCGTAACCAGGCCGCGCCGCCTGCACGATCCGCAGGCCCCGCTCGCCGGCCGCCTTGGCGAGCCTGTTGTTGAGTACCAGGCCCATCGGCGTGCCCTCGTGCACGACCAGGGGAAGCCCGTCCGCGGGCCCCGCCGTCCGGACCTCGATGTCCCGGCCGTCCGGGAGCCGGACCAGCAGCCGCTCAGTCTCCGTCTCCATGCTCGCAGCCTAGTGGTACATCCGCCGGATTTCCTGCCGCCGCGAGGCGGCCACCAGCAAAGTCGCGGCCGGGATGGGCTGGGGAGAACCGCATCCAGGCGATCGCCGCGGCCACCAGGGCGACGCCCGCGAGGCACACGATGAGCATCGCGGGGTTGAGCTGGCGGGCCAGCTCGGCCCCGCGGACCAGCGGAGACCCCGGCGCCGCCCCGGGCGGGACCTTAATGACCGCCGCGGGCACGAAGCCGAGTCCGGGGATCCAGCTGACGGCGAACCAGGCGGCGCTGCCCGCGAGGATCAGCGTCGCGGCAGGCCAGGGCAGGTAAGTGACACCCAGCGCGCACAGCGCGATGAACAGGACGATCACGGCGTACGTGCCCTCGTGGTTAATCGCGGGGACCGCCTGGCCGCCCCACAGGATCACCACCCAGAGGACGAGCGCGATCCCGGTGAAGGCCGCGAGCGGGGCCGCCGGCGCCAGGGCACGGCGCGAGGACCGGACGAGCAGCGCGACGGCGCCCAGCAGCAGCAGGCCCGTTGCGGGCAGCAGGTCGTTGAGCTGGGCGAGCCGCGCGTAGCCGAGAAACCCGCTCGCCCAGGCCGGCTCGGCGAGCTGGGTACGCCATATAAATGGGTCCGCCGCCAGCGACACCAGGCTCACCCCCTTGTTGGCGAGCAGGTCATGGAGGGAGAGCCGCTGGTACTGCTGCAGGATCGTCTGGAGGAAGCCGCGCGGATCGATCGGGAGCACCCCGGCGAGTTGCCATTTCAGCAGCCGGTCCCCTGGCGGGTCGACGAAGTGCTGATAGAGCGTCCACGGCAAGTAGCCGGCGACCGCGACCGCGGCGCAGGCGGCGACGGCGCGGACGGTGATCCGGCGGCGCAGCCGGTAGGCGAACGGGAGGAGGGCGAGCACGGCGAACACGACGCCGCCGTGCGCCAGCAGGCCGAGCGTCACGAGCGCGACCGCGACGACCCCGCTGGCGAGCCGCCTGTCGGCTTCGTCTCGGCTGAGGACGATCGCGACGGCGGCGAGCGCGAACGTTCCCGCCATCATCTTGGGCCAGACGTAGATGGTGCTGACGAACACGAAGCCGGTGAGCGTCGTCGCCAGGACGACGACGAGGATCCGCCACTGCGCCACGCCGCGCACCCGGAACACGACCCACAGCGCGGGCAGCCACGAGGCGCTGAGCCCGGTCGCGAGCATTTGATACGCGGCTGGCCTGCCGGCGCTGCTCCAGAGGGGCCATTGCAGAAGCGCGAAGCCGGTCTGGAGCGGTGGCCTGTCGCTCGACAGCCAGCTACCGAGCAGGTAACCGGACAGCGGCGCGTGGGCGGCCACCCGCGCAGCGAACAGCAGCGGGAGCGCGTTGTCCTGGGTCCGCCAGTAACGCGAGGCGACGGCGGCGACGACGTTCTGGGCGATCCCGTCGCCCTGGATGAAGGCCAGCCCGGTGAACGCGAGGCCGATCGCCAGGGCGAGCAGCATGGGGACGGAAAGGCCTGCGGTACGCAGGTCGCCGCGGCGGCCGAATACCGCGATCGCCGCGACCGATGCCACCCCGAGGGCGACGTCAAGGTCGCGGCCGAAAACCGGGCTGGCGAACCAGGCCCAGAATCCCGCCATCGCGGCAGTGCCCGAACCCGCGAGCAGCACCCCGAGGACGGTCGCAGGCCCGAGATCGCGGCGGCGCGCGAGGACGCTGACCAGCGCTACGCCGGGCGTGGCGGCGAGGACCGCGGAGCCGATGTACAGTCCGCTGACCGCCAGCGCCGTGACGGGGACGCTCGCCCCGGCCAGGCTGACCCGGGACGTTTCCCTGACGAGCAGCGCGGCGAGAACCGGCGCCGCGGTCCAGGCGAACGCCCGGCCAGCCGGGGCAACGGGGGCCTGAGGTGACGCCGGGACGGGCGTCTCGGCGGGCGGCGCG
>JAWWPV010000944.1:0-2560 GCA_033854775.1 Trebonia sp. | reverse complement strand
ACCCCTGCCACGGCCCGCCCGACCGGCGCCCACTCCGCGTCGTCGTGCGAGATGGCGCTCAGCACGTCGGGATCGATGACGAGCCGCCCGTCGGGCAGTCCCCGGCCGAGCGCGCTGATCAGGCCCGCGACGTCAACCGGAGCGGCGGCGGTACCAGGTAGTGCAGTGTCCATGAATCGACATTAAGGCCCCTGGGCGACCCTCGCGGAACGGGGGCGTGACTTCGCCTTCTGCCCCGTCTGTCGTGTCAACTGGGCGGGTCGCCGCCGGCCGTCGCGGACGCTGCAGGGAAGGCGAAGCAGCCAGCGGGATCCAGCCCGACCTGGACCTCCGCACCGCGCTGGCGGCGCTCGGCGGCGAACACGCCGGCCAGGCGCGCGCCGTCGGAGAGCCTGACCAGGTGGTCGTAGCCGTGACCGCGGTAGGCGATGTCCTCCACCTGGCCGCGGAGGGCGCCGTCGTCAGCGAGCCGCGCCGCCGCGGGGCGGACCAGGACCGTCACGGCCGACCCCGGCTGCCCCCGGGCGGGTTCCGATGCGAGCACCGGCCCGTTGGCGGTGTCCACCGGGATCCACCCGGCGGCGTCCCGCGGGCCGGCGACACGGCCGTGCAGTTCGCCGGCTACCCCCGTGAAACGGGCCACGAATGGCGTGGCCGGCGCGTGGTAGAGCGTTTCTGGCAGGCCACACTGAACGAGCTGGCCAGACTGGAGGACACCGATCTGGTCCGCCAGAGCGAAAGCCTCCCCCTGATCATGGGTGATGTACAGGACAGTGGTGTCGTTCTCCCTGGCCAGGGTGGCGATCTCGGTCCGCAGCCGCTCGCGCAGGTCGGCGTCGAGGTGGGAGAGCGGCTCATCGCACAGCAGCACCGCGGGACGGGCGGCCAGTGCCCGGGCCAGCGCTACGCGCTGCCGTTCCCCGCCCGACAGTTCCGGCGGGCGGCGGTTGGCCAGCCGGGCGAGCCCTACCCGGTCCAGCATCTCCAGGGCCCGGCGGCGGGCTTCCTGGCGGGGCAGGCGCAGCCTCTCCAGCGCGTAGACCACATTCGACAGCACACTGACGTGGGGCCAGAGTGCGTAGTCCTGGAAGACCATCGCGAGCCCTCTTCGCTGCGGAGGCAGATGGCGGCCGCGACCGGCGACGACGTTGCCGCCGATCGCGATGCTGCCCGCTGTCGGCCGGTCGATACCCGCTACCAGCCGCAGCAAGGTGGTCTTGCCCGATCCTGACGGCCCGAGCAGGACCGTGAACTGGCAGGCGGTCACGGTCAGGTCGACGCCGTCGAGTGCGGTGACCCGGCCGAACCGGCGGGTCAAGCCGGTGAGCTGCAGCGCGCCTAGGGAAGGACTGACCGGCGGCGCCGCATCGCTTGCGGGTGAACTCGTCACGGTGGGCTTCGTCTGCATCGTCAGCGCGCCGGCGACTCGGTGAACGGGAGCAGCAGGTGCCAGTTCATCGACGGCGCTGGGTTTATCGGCGGCACTGTGCTCATCGACGACATCGGGCCGGGCCCCCGGTCGGGCGTGTTCCAGCGGATGAGCGGAACCTCACGCTCGTAGCAGGAACCGTGTGAGCGGTAGCCGGGCGGGAGGTCTTCAGTTTCGGTTGCGAGGTCGCCGAAGACCGACCGGCGGTCGGCGAGCACCGCGAAGTCGCCCATCCGGGACGGGTCGAGCTCGAACCTGGCGGCCGCTTCGGCCCGGGGGATCACTTCTTCCACGCCGTCGAGCGACGCCAGGATGCCCGCGGCCCGGTCCCGGTCCGCTGCGCCGGCCCATACCCAGGCTCCCCCGCCGAGGTCACGATGGTGCCCGACGATGCCGTCCTTCTCGATGGACAGGGCCATGGCCCCGGTAATGCCGCGGCCAGTGAGAATCCGGCCCAGGTCCAGGGCCCGGCTCTTGGCGTTCATGCCATGGTCGGCGGTGATGAGCACCTCGGCGTCGCCAAGGGTTTCCACCACCTTCCTGATGGCGGTGTCCAGTTGCCGCAGGTGCTCCTGCGAGCCGGCCTCACCGGGTGCCCACATGTGCATCGGGTAGTCGGTGGTGTGCACGTAGAACGTGTCCAGGTCCGGGCGGTTCGCGAGCAGCCACTCCAGGCAGCGCACCAGCCAGGCGTTGACCTCAATGGTGTAGATGCTCGGTGGCGCGCCGATCGCGCTGGCGATCTCCGGTGGCACGAGTTCGGTGGACACGATGTAGTCCACGCCCGCGCCGAGCAGCCGGCCGGTCTTGCCTTTGACGCTGAGCAGGCAGCACCGCCGGCCCTGCGCCGACCAGGTCTGCAGCAGGGTCGGCGTGTTGAGCATCTGCGCCGAGTCCATGTACCGGTCCTTGCCCGACTCCGGGTCGAGGATCGAGTTACCGGTGATCCCGGTGACGGCGGGGGGAGCGGCACAGGCGATGGCGGCGTTGTTGACGTTGGTGACGGTCGGCCACAGGGCGCTGACGGCGCTTCCGCCGGCGGCGAAGAGCCCCGACATGAACGGGGCCGCGCCGCTGTCGAGGTAATCGCAGCCAAATCCGTCGATCATGAAGATGAGGCGCGGCGGGGTC
>JAWWPV010000943.1:0-3426 GCA_033854775.1 Trebonia sp. | reverse complement strand
GCCCAGTCGTCGCCGAGATCGGCCGCGAGCACCCGGTGGACGGTGCTGGCGGGCAGCGGCGGTGCCGACTCCTGCAGCTTGGTCAGCGTCGCACGGTACGGCCCGGCGAGCTCGGGCGGCAGCGCGGCCTCGAAGATCGACAGCGCCTGGCCGAGCTTCATCGCCCCGCCCTTGAGCTCCCCGAGCACCCGGAAGACCTGGTCGGCGGTGCGCTGCTGAATCTGCTGCGCGACGATCTCCGCCGACTCGCCCCCGAGCCGCCTGGCTAGCCCGAGCGCGCTCCGGCCGGCGAAGCCAAGCGGCAGCCCGGCGAGCTTCGCGCCCCGGTGGACGCTGTTCCTTGGCACGTCGTCGCGACCGCTCGGGGGAACCTGACTCGCGCCGTCATTCTCCGCCAATGGAAAACCTCTTATCCCGAACGATTGCGTAGTTCCAGCTTAGGCGCGTCATGACAGTGGATCGGTGGACACATCCCAGTGTGGACAACGATCCACCATCTTCAATAGTCACGAGATGGCGGGGGCTCGGCGGGGCCGAATGTCGGTGGCCGGCGTCACGCTTGGTGCATGAGACCAGCACTGAAGGTAGGGCTCAGGCCGCTGTGGCGGGACCAGGGCACGCTCCAGATCGGGGTCGACCCGCGCCGCGCCCGGGCCCTGACCGGCCTCGGCAAGGCGGCGGCCATCGTGAGCCTGCTCGACGGGTCGCGGGACACCGCGGAGGTGGTGCGAACCGCCGAGACCTACGGCATCCGCCAGGAGATCGTGTACCGGGTGATCGAGCTGCTCGCCTCGGCGGGCGTGCTCGACGACTTCCCCGCCAGCCTGCGCGCCGCCCTCCCCGACTACCTGCGCGCGCGGATCGGCCCCGAGCTCGCGTGTGCCGCGCTTGCCTA
The DNA here is from genome assembly GCA_033854775.1 of Trebonia sp. GTDB lineage: Bacteria > Actinomycetota > Actinomycetes > Streptosporangiales > Streptosporangiaceae > Trebonia. The sequence continues at coordinate 2,531 of JAWWPV010000943.1, read as the reverse complement.
CGGGCACGGCGACGGCGGCGCGGCGGTGCTCGGACGGCGGCGGGCGACGTTCGCCCGGGTCTACGGCGCGGGCCGGGTGGGCGCCTGCGTCGCGACGTTCCTCGCCGCCTCCGGGGTCGCGTGGGTCAGCTGCCTGGACACCGGGACGGCCGGGCCCGCGGACGTCACGCCCGCGGGCCTCGGCACCGACGACGTGGGGGCAAGCAGGGCCACCGGGGTCGCCCGCGCGGTGCACCGGGTGGCGCCGGAGGTACGCACGGCGAACGACGCCCGCCGGGTGCCCGACCTGGCGGTGATCGCCGGCCGGCCCGACCCGGTGCTGCTCGCCGCGCTCATGCGCGAGCGGGTGCCGCACCTGGTGGCGCACGCGGACGAGGCGATCGGCGTGGTCGGGCCGCTGGTGGTGCCCGGGCACTCGGCGTGCGTCCGCTGCGTGGACCTGAGCAAGGCAGCGCGCGATCCCGCCTGGCCCAGGATCCTCGCCCAGGCCAGCGGTGTCGGCGCCGCTCCCGCCGCGGCGCAGGCGTGCGACACCGTCCTCGCCGCCGCGACCGCCGCGCTCGCGACGGCGCAGGCGCTCACGCTCATCGACCGGGCCGGCGAGCCGGCTGCCGCCAGCGCGACGCTCGAGGTGGTGCTCCCCGAGTGGCAGTGGCAGCGGCGCGGCTGGCCGCCGCACCCGGCCTGCACCTGCGGAGCTCGTCAGCCCGCGCTGCGCGCGGGCACCTGAGGCCGCCTAGCGCTGCGGCGGCCGGAGGACGTCGGTACCGCCCTCTTCCTCGCCGAGGACGTCGGTACCGCCTTCCTCCTTGCCCAGGACGTCGGTACCGCCCTCTTCCTTGCCGAGGACGTCAGTGCCGCCTTCCTCTTCGCCGAGGACGTCGGTGCCGCCCTCTTCGGTGCCGAAGGTGTCGAACTGCTCTGGGTCGTTCGCCATGCCACTCGCCTCCCTCGATCTGAGGCTAATCAGCTTCCTGAGGCTTGCATATTGACCCAATCTAACGGGCTTTCTTATTCGCCGCCAGGCGGGTCCCCGCCGTCGTCTTCTCCGCGTGGCTGGTCCCCGCCGTCCTCCAGGTCGGAGATGTCCAGGTCCGTGGTGCCACTCAGGAACGCGTCCGGGTTCTCCAGGTCGTCAGACGTCGGGAGCAGGTCCGGGTGCGCCCACAGCGCGTCCCTGCCCTCGATTCCGCGCGTCTGGGTTACCCCCGTCCACAGCGCCGCCGCCTCCCGCAGCATCCGGGGGCGGAGCTCAAGGCCGACGAGGGTGGCGAAGGTGCGCTCCGCCGGGCCGCCGGAAGCGCGGCGGCGGCGGATCGCCTCCGCCAGGGCCGCGGCGTGCACGAGCCTCGTCTCGGCGGCGGCGGAGACGACTGTCGCCACCCAGCCTTCGACCAGGGCGAGCGCCGTCTCCAGCCGGGCGAGCGCGACCTTCTGCTGCGGCGTGTCCTCCGGGCGGAACAGTCCCTCGCCGGACAGCGCCTCGCGCAGCGCCTCCTCCGGGTTGGACATGTCCATCTCGGGCAGCGCGTCGCGCAGCTTGTTCGTGTCCACGGTGATGCCGGCCGCGTACGCCTCGACCGCGCCGAGCAGGTGCTGGCGGAGCCACGGCACGTGCCCGAACAGCCGGTGGTGCGCCGCCTCGCGCAGTGCGAGGAACAGCCGGACCTCGCCGATGTCGACAGAGAGGCCCTCGCCGAACGCGGCGACGCCGGACGGCAGCAGCGCCGCGGTCCCCTCCGCCGCGAGCGGCAGGCCGATGTCGGTGGAGGTGGCCATGTCACCGGCCAGCTCGCCGATCGCGGTGCCGATCTGGCCGCCGAGCATCGCGCCGCCGAGCTGCTTCATCATCGGCGCGAACGCGCTGAACCCGCCCATCCCCGACAGCATGGCCCGCATCTCGGGAGGCACGTCGTCGCCGAGCTGGGAGGGATCGAAGGCCACCATGGAGCCCATCGCGTCGACCGCCTTGGCGGCGATCGGGTCGCATAGCGAGGACCAGACGGGGAATGAAGCCTCAAGCCATTCCGACTTGGACCAAGCCTCGATTCTCCTGATGCCGGACGGGAACGCGGTGACGTCGTCCAGCCACAGGTCGGCGAGCCGGACCGCGTCGGTCACCGCGGCCCGCTCGTTGGCGAGCACGCTGGGATCGCCCTTGGCGGCGATCGCGTGCCTGGCCAGGTTCCTGGCCAGCTCCCAGTTGACCGGCCCGCCGCTGTAGGAGAGGAGGTCGGCGAACTGACGCAGCGCGTCCGCGAACTGGTTCGGATTGCCCGGGTCGCCGGGTACGCCGGGCACGCCGGGGTTCCCGGGACCGCCGGGACCTCCGAAGCCGAAGCCGAACGGCCCCTGGCCGCCTGGTCCCTGATCGCCCGAGTTCGGGTCGTCGTCGCCGGGCCGCCCGGGCGGCCCGAAGCCAAAGGGAGGACGCTCAGCCACGGTGCACCCCCCTCGCTCTCAGATGGTCGGGCAGGATAGAAGGGTCATATTTGCCACGCTATTCGGGAGCAGCCCACTTTGAGAAACGG
>JAWWPV010000942.1:0-5265 GCA_033854775.1 Trebonia sp. | reverse complement strand
CGCGCCTGCCGAACACGGAGAACACCACCGCCGGGTCGGTCGCGGCCACCGCCGTACCGACGAGCAGGGCCAGGTGCCAGTCCATGCCGGCGACATACCGTGCGGCCACCGCGGTGGCGGCGGCGGTGACCAGCGTCCCCGCGATCCCGGTCCACACGATGGCACCGGCCGCGGTGCGAAACCGGCGGCGGCCGATATGCATGCCGCCGTCGAACAAGATGATCGCCAGCGCCACCGTCACGACCCGCTCGGTCGTGAGTACCGGCAGCGCCGTGGCGGACGGCCACAACTGCGCCGCGATGACCGCCGCGACGAGGAAGAACGCCGGCGCGGGCACCCGGAGCCTGGCACTGAGCCGGTTGGAGAGCACGGCCGCCATCCCGGCAACGCCGATCACGAGAACAATGAGGCCGAACTGGCTTTCCCCGCTCATCGCGTCCGGCTCAACAAGTCACCAGGCACAGGGCAGGAAGTCGTCATACTTCCAGGACCCTATCGGTCGGCGCTCCGCCCTGTGAGTGCCGAGGCCTACGAGGAGGACGACGAGAACTGGGAGAAGTTGAAGTCCGACGACGCCATCAGCATGCTGGACACGTTGAACCGGGTCTTCAGCAGGCCGAACTGGTACATCACGTCCGCGACCCGCTGGATCCTGGTCGCGTCGATGCCGATCGGGTAGGTGTCGAGCGCCATCACGGCCGCGATGCCCGGCGTGACCTGGCCGTTCGCTGCGCCGTTGATCGCCTCGAAGGCCTGCTCGACGGCGGCGCGGTCGGTGTCGGCGATCTCCTGGCCGACCTCAAGGGCAGCGAGGAAGCGCTTGAGCGTGTTCGGGTTCTGCGCGGCCCACTGCTTGGTGACCACGTACCCCTCGACGGGGAAGTCCGACGTCGCCCCCTGATTCAGGTCCGCGAGGGGGACCGCGCCGTACTGCTGCTCCGCTTGGCTGGCGAACGGCTCAGGCAGGGTGGCGGCGGCGATCTTGCCGTCGGCGAGGTCCTGTGCCATGTTGGGGAACGGGATAGCCCCGCCGGTAGCGGCGAAGGCCTTGTCACTGGCGCTTGGGAACTGAACGTTCTTCGGGTTGACGCCGTTCTCCTGAAGCACCGAGACGTCAAGCAGGTAGTCGATGTTGCCGGGCGCGTTCACGCCCACCAGTTGGCCCTTGAGCTGCGACAAGGACTTGACCTTGGAGTTCGGCATCGTGAAGATGGTCTGCGCGCCCTGCTGCATGAGCGATGCCTCGGCGACCACCTCGATCGGCTGGTGATCAGTCGCCGCCTCGTTGATGTACGAGACGTAGTTACCAGCGGAGATGTCGAGCTGGCGCTTGAGCTGCTGCGCCACCGCGGTCTCCGAGCTAACCGCGGGGGAGTAGTTGATCTTCAGCCCCTCCTTGGCGAACAGCCCGTCATGCAGCGCGATGAAGAACCCGGCGGAGTCCATCGCGGGCACCACGCCCACGTTCAGCGTCGCCTTCTCCGGCGGGCCGAAGTTCGTCGGAAGAGCGCTCACCGCCGAGGTTTCGCCCGCCGACGAGGAAGACTGAGAAGAGCAGCCCGCCGCGAGCCCGGCCAGCGCCGTCAGCGCCACCGCGCCCGCCGCAGTCCGTCCCAACCTACCCAAGCCGGTCAATGGAACAACCCCTCACTGAGCTAACCGCAAATCACCCGTGCCCAGGAAGGATAAACCAGCATCTATGAGTAGGTCGCAAAATTGCGAAAAATCGTACTACTGGCGTAAGTTGTCCGAAGCCACGCACCTTCCGACAAAGTACTCCGCCCCGGACGCGACGCCGCCCGCCCGGGGATCATGCCGGCCGGGCGGGCGGTGAGCCTGACTGGGGCTACTTGTTGATGAGGCCCGGCTCGGGCTGGATCATCTTGGAGATCCGATACGGGGCGGTTGCGTGGCCGGTCAGGCCGAACTCGAACATCGAATCGGCGACGCGCTGCAACTGCGGCACGTCCATCGCAAGTGGGTAGCTGTCGATCGCCATCGTGTCGGCGATGATCGGCGTGATGCCCGTGTACTCCTCCATCGCCGCCTCGACGGCCGAGCGGTCGGTGTCTGCGAGCTGCTGGCCTTGGTCAAGCGCCCGGAGGAACGCGGCCACCGTGTTCGGGTGCGTCTTCACCCACTGAGTCGTGCCCATGTAGCCGGTGAACGGGAAGTCCTGCACGGACCCCTGGTCGAAGTCGGCGATCGGCACCGCGCCGTACTGCTGCTCGGCGATCTCGGCGAGCGGCTGCGGCAGCCAGGCCGCGTCGACCTGCCCGGCGGGCAGCATGGACACCAGCGCGGGGAAACCCGCCTTCGGGGTGACCGGCTTGATGGCGCTCAGCTTGTAGCCGTCCTCGGCGAGCAGCGCGCCCATCATCACGTCACCGATGTCGTTGGCCGTGTTGAGACCGATCCTGGCGTGCGCCTTGGCCAGCTCGGCAACGGTCTGGTACTTGGAGTTGGGCATCACGTAGAGCGCCTCGGTGCCCGGCTGGATCTCGGACCCGGCGGCGATGATCCGCATGTTGACCGGCTCGACCGTCTGCGGTGTCGTCCCGAACTTGCCGGCCATCTGCGCCAGGATGAACGACACGTAATTGCCCGCGACCAGCTGCGCGCGGCCCGCCTGGAGGTCGGGAATGCCCGCCTCGCCGCCGGTGATGCTATTGATCTTGACGGTCAGGCCCTGTTGTTTGAAAAACCCCCCTGCCTGGGCGACGTAAAGCCCGCCTTCCTCGGCGGCCGGCACCGAGTCAACGGTAATCGCGCGCTGTTCGAGCTGGCCGGTCGCCGCGTCCGCGGTGCCCCCGGCGGCGCCGCAGCCAGCGAGCGTTCCTGCGGCCACGATGGCCGTAATGGCGGCGCCCAAAAAGGGCAATGTCCTAATCATCATTGGAAGCCCCCTTAACTCTCAGGGGACCGACCCTAGTGCAATTGCATAGGGTCTTCACGGCACTTTATTCTTTGCGCAAAATGTCTGGTTGGAGCGTTACGCGGCAGTTCAGGGTAATTGCACCGCTAATCATGAAGCGGCGCGAATAGCATAAATTGGGCAGAGCGGTCACATGGGTATAAGGCGACAGGAGCCGCGGCAAGGAACTGCGGCGTGCTACTGGCCGCCGATCTCGCCGCTCTCCGGCTGGATCATGCCGGCGACCTTGTAAGGCTTGTTGATGACGCCGAACTCGTACATGGCGTCCGACACCCGCTGCATCACCGGGACGTCCATTACGAGGGGGTAGGTGTCGATCGTCATCGTGGCGGCGATCTCCGCCGTCGGTGCGACTTTGTTCGTGACCAGCGCCTGCTGCACGGCCGACCGGTTGGTGTCCGCGATCTGCTGGCCCTCCCGGAACGCGCGGAGGAACGCGGCGACCGTGTTCGGGTGCGACTGAATCCACGAGGTGTCGCCGACGATCGTGCCGATCGGGAAGTTCTCTAGCGAGCCCTGGTCGAAGTCGGCCAGCGGGACCGCGCCGTACTCCTGCTCCGCTACCGTGCCGAACGGCTCGGGCAGCCACACGGCGGGGATCTTGTGCTGGTGGAGTAGCCCGGGCATGTTCGGGAGGATCTCCGGCACCTGCTTGAGCGTGCTCAGCTTGTCCCCGTGCGAGGCGAGCAGCGAGCCGAGCAGCACGGACCCGATGTTGTGCAGCGTGTTGACGCCGACCTCGGCGTGGGCCTTGACGAGGGCCTGCACGGTCTTGTACGGCGAGTTCGGCATCACGTACAGCGCCTGGTTGCCCGCCTGCATCTGCGACGTATCGGCGATCATCCGCATGTCGATGGGCTTGCTCGGCTCCGGTGGGGCCGCGGGGTTCGTCGGGTTAGGCGCCGCGAACTTGCCCGCGACCTGGGCGAGGATGAACGAGACGTAGTTTCCCTCGACGAGCTGGGCCTTGCCGGTCTGGAGGTCGCCCATTCCGTACTCGCCGCCGTTGATCGGCACGATGTTGACCTTCAGCCCCTGCCGGGCGAAGTAGCCGTCGTCCTGGGCGATGAAAAGGCCGGCCGCGTCCGCCGTCGGCACCGCGTCGAGCGTGATGGTCGACACCTCTGGCGCTGGCCCGGTCGCAACGCTGCCGCTGCTGCTGCTGCTGCTGCTCGAGCAGGCAGCGAGAGCGACCACGGGAATGGCTGCCACCAGGCAGTATCTAAGTTTATTAATGAGCCGCACGGGTTTCTCCCCTCATTACTGTCATGAGGGTAATCACCCCACTCGCCGCAATGCGGGTAGTTTGCCGCTAAATACACAAATCTTGACATCGCTAGATATCGACAAATGTCAATCAATCGAGCGACTGCTAGGTTGCCGAATAAAAAAATGCAACTATAGATGTTCGTAGAAACATCAGTCACGGCAGTTGTCGCAAGCTATTTCGTCCCTGCCCCTCGGGGGTGCGAGGGGATCGCTCCCCGGGCTAGTACAGTGACCCCTATGGCTGACACCGACATCGAGACCAGGGCCGCCGGGCAGGCCGACCTCCCGCCGACCGCGCTGGTCAGCGAGATCGAGCGCACCCGCGCCGACCTCGCCCGCACGATCGACGAGATCGCCGACCGGGTGTCCCCTGGCAACGTCGCGCGGCGCACGGCGGACCGCGCCAAGGAGCGGCTCAGCCAGGTCGACCCGCTCGTCGGTGGCGCGGTCGCCCTGGCCGCCGTCAGCGTGACGTGCTACCTGATCTGGCGCAAGCTCCGCAAGTAAGCGACCGCTCACCTGAGGTGCGGAAACTTCCGCCCCTCCGTCCCCAGTAAGGGACCACGCGGACATCGGGGGGGACGAATGCTCTAATTTTGCGTCACTGAGGAAGTTGCTCACCAGCAAGGGCAAAATTAGAGCATTCGCCCCGGGGGTCCCCCCGGGAGGTACTAGCCGGCGCTCTTGGTCAGGGCGTCGTACTCGGTGGGGGAGAGCAGCCCCGCCCCGGTGGTCTGCCCGTCAGCCACCCGGACCCGGAACATCCAGCCGAGACCGTACGGCTCGGCGTTGATCAGGCCGGGATCGTCGTTGAGTTCCTCGTTGACCTCGACGACCTCCCCGTCAACGGGGGCGTACAGGTCGCTTACCGATTTCGTCGACTCGACCTCGCCGCACGGTTCGCCCGACGTTACCGCCGCCCCGACCTCGGGCAGCGACACGTACACGACATCGCCGAGAGCCTGCGTCGCGTAATCGGTGATCCCGATCGTGGCGGTGCCGCCGTCGATCGCCACCCACTCGTGCTCCTGCGTGTACCGCAGTTCCGCGGGAACGCTCAT
>JAWWPV010000941.1:0-3568 GCA_033854775.1 Trebonia sp. | reverse complement strand
TCGTGATCAGCTTGGTCCCGTCCTCAAGCGTGACGCGGTACGCCGGCTTGACCGTCGACCAGTGGGCGAGGACCTCGGTGGTGACGTAGCGGCGGTAGAACCCGTCCCTGACGGTGCCGTAAATGGCGTCGCCGACCCTCACGTTCGCGATCGCCTTGGCCGTCCCGTCCGCCATCAGAATCGGAGTTTCCCCACTTGCGCAGTAGGAGCAAGCATGCTGGCAGCCCCGGTAGGGGTTGATGGTATAGCGGAACATCATGCGGGAGGACTTGGGTACCTCGGACACGATCGACTTCGCGTGGATCTCGTAGAAGGTCATCCCGCGGAACTCGGGGGTGTCGAACGTCCGCGCGACCGCGTTTCGCTCGATTAGCGGCGGCGCCGACCAGGCCGGCTCCGCACCCTCGCCGCCGGTGTCGCTCGAATCAAGTCGCAGGCTGTCCCAACGCATGATCCACAGTATAGAACCAACGTTCGATCTTGGCAAACATGTGTTCGGTTTCGTCGCCCACTCATAGGGTGCCGATTACGATTTTAGCTCTGTGGGAATGCGTTCGGTAACCGGGTCTTACTGGTTGCAAAAAGAGTCGGGCACAGAGTCAGAACGATTGGATAAACCTCCCCCCGTGGGGGATAGTTAGATGAGTTCCCATCTGGCGCTTGGAACGTGGAGGTATGGCGCTATGGCGCTGTCAATGGATGAGCAGCGCATGCTCGCCGAGATAGAGCGGCGACTCGCCGCGGAGGACCCTAGCCTGGCCACCAGGTTGTCCTCATTCAGGCGGCCAGGGCCGGCCGCCAGGTTCCGGACTACCCGGGGCAAGATCATCGGCTCGATCTGTACCGTCGTCCTGCTCGCCGTCATAGGGCTGACGGTCTACGCGATGATTCCCTTCCGCGCGCATAACTCAAAAACGCCGCTCACCAGGCTGTCCGCACAACCCTCGACAAGCGCTCCGGTTCGGGTCGGCGGGGTGGCACAAAGCACAGCGGGCTAGGAACGGCCGCCGGGCCGCGTTGGCCGTTCGGCCTCTCGCCGGTTACGAGTCACGCCAGAGCTGTACGAGGTACCGCTCGACGCCCTCAAGCTTGCGCTTCTCCCTCTGGAAGTCATCGGACAGCGGGTCCCTGTGCTGGCTGAAGAGGTCGGCGTACAGCTGCACGACCGTGTCGCGGTAGCGCGCGTACACGCGGACCTCGTAGTTGCCGACGCCGCCGGACAGCCGCAGCCCTGACAGGGCGGGGCCGGCGGAGCCCATGTCGACGGAGAGCCGCCCGCGCAGGTACAGGCGTGCCTTTGCCTCTTCGTCCCAGGCGTCGGGCAGCAATGGCTGGCCGTCCCATTCCTCAAGGACGAGGCGCACGTCGATGTCCTGCTGGAGCGAGCCGACCCAGAGCTGCTCGCGGCTGGCGGAGACAAGGACGCCGATCGGCGGCAGCGGGCCGCCGGGCGCGTCCGGGTGCACCTCGGGGTCATGGATGCGGAACATGCGGCGGTCGGGGAAGACGGGCATCACAAGCTGAAGCAGCCTGCGACTCACGTATCCCCCCTCGGACACGCTCCACCTCACTCTCACCCCGCCCGCAGCTGCCGGCATACCAGCATCGTGCCTAAATCTAGACCGAGATAGCGCCTCGTGTTGTGCGAACGTGGCGGAAGCGCACAGCGGAAACAGAGTTACGGGCCGGTAAGCGGCGATTGGGCCAATTCACGGCGTCACCTATTGACTACAGCGCGCAGCAATGTAATGTCATATGCGGTATAACAGTCGCTGACCCCCAGGCGGTGCGCAATGCGTTCGGTCCCTGCTGCCCAGCCTCAGCTACAGAACGTATCTGTACGATCACATGCCGAAGTAATACCGGCCTCTACTCCAATAACGGTCTCTGTGGTCCCCGCGGTTCACGATTCAGCTGAATCACTGGGAGTAGCCGTCGGTTCCGGCCGCCGCGCCGTCGTCCTCGCGGTCTGCTGCTCAGCCCTGTTCATGGTCGGACTTGACAACACAATCGTGAACGTCGGCCTGCCCGAGATCGGCAAGTCGCTGCACACCAGCGTGGCTGGCCTCCAGTGGACCGTCGCCGGCTACACGATCGTCCTGGCCAGCCTGCTGTTGTTCTCGGGCGCGGCGGCTGACAGGATCGGCCGGCGCACCATCTTCCAGGTCGGGCTGAGCCTGTTCACGCTGGGGTCGTGGCTGTGCAGCCTGGCGCCGTCCTTGTCCTGGCTGATCGCGTTCCGCGTCCTGCAAGGGGTCGGCGGTAGCATGCTCAACCCGGCGGCGCTCGGCATCATCACCAACGTCTTCAGCGCGCCGAAGGAGCGAGCCAAGGCGATCGGGGTCTGGGACGGCGTGTCCGGGCTGTCCATGGCCCTCGGGCCGGTGGTGGGCGGCATCCTGGTTGGCTCCGTCGGCTGGCGCGGCATCTTCTGGGCGAACATCCCGGTCGGCCTGGCGGCGATCTCGCTTACCGCCCTGCTGGTGCCCGACTCGAAGGCCGACAGGGGCCGCAAGGCCGACCCCCTCGGTCAGGTCCTGGTGATCGTCATGCTCGCCTCGCTGGCCTACGCGATCATCCAGGGCCCGTCCGGCGGCTGGTTCTCGCCGGGCATCATCGGGTTCTTCCTGCTCTCGCTGACGGCGCTGGGCCTGCTGCTCCGCTACGAGCCGCGCCGCGCCGAGCCGCTGATCGACTTCCGGTTCTTCAAGTCGGTCCCGTTCAGCGCCGCGAACGCCACCGCCGTCTGCGCCATCGCCGCGAGCGCGGGGTTCCTCTTCCTGACCACCCTTTACCTGCAGGACGTGCGCGGCTTCAGCGCCCTGCGGGCGGGCCTGACGATACTGCCGATGCCCTGCATGATGGCCCTCGCCTCGCCGATCTCGGGCCGGATCGTCGCGCGCGGCGGCCCGCGCGTCCCGTTCGTCATCGCGGGCGCGGCACTCACCCTGTCGACCGCCGCGCTGTCCCAGCTCAGCTCCACGAGCGGCCCGCTGTTCCTGATCGTCACCTACGGCCTGTTCGGCTTCGGCGCGGGCATGGTGAACGTGCCGATCTCCAACGGCGTCATGGCGGGCGTGCCGAAGTCCCAGGCGGGCGTGGCGTCGGGCATGAACTCCTCCAGCCGCCAGCTCGGCCAGTCCCTGGGCGTCGCGATCGTCGGCTCGGTCCTCGCGGCCAGCCTGCGCGGCTCCATGCACGCCGGCTTCCTGACCGCGGCCCACGCCGGCTGGTGGATCATGGCCGGGTGCGGCTACGCGGTCCTGGTCCTCGGGGTCATCTCCACGACTCGCTGGGCTCTTGCGACCGCGGCCAACGCCGGCGCCGATTGACACTGCCCGGGTCACTGGCCGGTGATGTGGCCGACGAGGACGCGCTCGACGGCATCCGGGTCATCCGGAGTGATCGTGGGGCGCACGTGGTGCCCGACATCGATCACAAGCGCCAAGTCCTTCCCGGGACGTGGCTCATCTGCATCTCCCGGTGTTCACTGCGGGTCCGTCGGCGGAGCCGCGTCCTGGCGCCGCCCGCGGGCAGGGGTTCACGGCGTCTCCGGCGGAAGGATGAA
>JAWWPV010000940.1:0-2639 GCA_033854775.1 Trebonia sp. | reverse complement strand
TGACGAGCCGCCGACTGGCCTTGTCGTCATAGGCCTGCAGATCGCCTTCATGGAGCAGTGCACAGCGCATCCAGGACTGCGCCCGGCCCTCGCGAGGCCAGTCAACGTCGATACGATGACTGCCGACGAGTTCCAGGAGGCGATCGAACTGCCGGCCAGCCTGGCTGGGCTTACCGTCCAGGCAGGGCTGGTCCCCACGATGCTCGGGGATCTCGGGGCGGTGGAGTCCCGGACCACGCCCGGGCAGCTCACCTATGACCCCGGCAGACTCCCCCTGCTCGCGCACGCGCTGCTTGAGACGTGGAAGGCCCGTGATGGCCGGGAACTCACGATCGCGGCTTACCAGAAGGCCGGCGGAGTTCGCGACGCCCTCGCCAATACGGCGGACGGTCTGCTCGGCTCCCTGGACGAGAACGAGCGGCAGACGCTACGTCGGCTGCTTGTGTACCACCTGATCGCGGCGGTCGATTTCTCGGAGGACGCCAGGCGGCACATCAGCCGCGAAGCGCTGCTCGATGAACTCCCACCCGAAGACAGGAAGCGCGCCGACGTCCTGCTTGACCGGCTCACGAGCGCGCGGCTGCTTACGGTGGACGCAGGCGGAGCGCAGATAGCGCATGAGGCGCTGCTGCGCCACTGGCCTGCACTGGCCGACTGGCTGGCGGAGGAGCGCGACTGGCGCCGGGAGGCGCAGCGGGTGCTGGAGCAGGCTCGGACGTGGGATGCGGAGGGCAGGGACGCCGACCTGCTGCCCCGCGGGATCGCGCTCGCCATCATCGAGGACAAGATGGCCGGCGCACGAGCGGCAGGGCTCGGCGGGCTCGCCGGGGAATTCCTGGACGCCGCGCGTCGCCAGGCGGCACGGACCCGCCTCCAGAAGCGGACCAGCATCGCCAGCGTGGCCGGTGCCATCGCCATGGCGGTCATAGCCGTGGTGACCGTCTTGCAGGTCCACGCGGCCGAGAACAGGAACCTGGCTCTCGCGGAGTCCCGTGCGGCTACGTCACAACTGATCGAGGCCGCCCAGAACGCCAACGACCCGGTGCTGTCTCTGCTTCTGGATGTCGAGGCCTACCGTGTCGGCGGCGCGACCGCGGACAGGCTGCTGTCCGCGCAGGCCGACTTCTTTACGTCCACCCTCACCAACCCGGCGGCAGCGGGGAGCGCGGTCGCGTTCGACACTGCCGCACCGCTGCTCGCGGTCGCGGGACATGACGCGATTACCGTCTTCCGGGTGACGACCCACCAGCGGGCGGTCGTGCTGCAGGGCGGGTCGCCGTTTTATGCCGTGGCCTTCAGCCCCGCTGGGACGTTGCTCGCGGGTGCTGAACAGGACGGGGCCACGATCGTCTGGGACGTGAAGACCTGGAAGCCGGTCGTTGTCCTGGGCACCGCCAACGGGTTGAGCGTCAACGCCGTCGCCTTTCAGCCTCACGGCGCCCTAATCGCGACGGCGGGGATCAGCGGCGTCGTCACGTTGTGGAACCTGCACGGCCGTCAGGTCTCGACGTTCCAGGCGGGGGCCGCGCAGAACAGGGTCACGATCAACGGGATAGCGTTCAGTCCGGACGGCATGCGGCTGGCCGCCGCGTGCTCCGACCGAACGGTGCGCTTGTGGAGCATGCGCGGGAAGCCGGGGCTGGCAATGCTGACCGGACACAGCGCGCCAGTCAGGGCGGTAGCGTTCAGTCCCGACTCCAATCTGCTCGCCTCGGCCGACGATGACGGCGCCCTTCGCGTATGGAACGGGAAGACCGGCGCGCGCCTTGGCTCCTTGCCTGGCGGCGGCACCCAGCCGGTCGACGCTCTGGCCTTCAGCCCCAAGGGCACGCTGCTGGCCAGCGGCGGCGGGGACGGCGTTGTGCGGCTCTGGGACATCGATACCAGGTCTCAGATCAGTGCGCTAACCGGCCCGTCGAGCCGGGTGACCGGGCTGGCGTTCAGTCACAACGGGCAGACCATCGCCAGCGTCGAGGCCGATCCGACGGTGGGGTTCTGGAATGTCACCACTCCGCCGCAACCGAGGACAAGCAGCATCGCCTCGGTGGCGACGGGCGCCGGCGCGCGGATGCCCATAGCGACCATAGGCAGCGGTACCGTCATGGGTTTGTGGAACCCGATCTCTGCCGCCAGTTATGCTTCCGCGACCTTGCCCACGCCGCTAGCCGTCAGTGCGGCGGCCCATGGCGATATTCCTCCGTCCCTAGCGCTCAGCCCGGACGGCGCAGTCGTGGCGGTGCCACTGGGAAACCGGGAAGTGGGGCTCTGGTCGACAGGCAGCGGGCACAGGATTGGCACGCTGCTCGCCCCGCAGCCACTCACCAGCGTCGCCTACAGCCCCACTGCGGATGATCCGATCCTGGCCGCTGGCGGTTCTGACGGCATCGTGTACCTCTGGCAGCCCGGGGCCTCGCAGCCCATATCTGTCAACGGGGAACTGGCCTCCGAAATCACCTCGATCGCATTCAGCCCCAACGGGGCGATGCTCGCGGCAGGCTCATCCGACGGTACTTTCCTACTGGTGAAGCGTGGTCCCGCCGGTCAGTGGACACCCATTACGCCGCCGACTCTTCCGCTCGACGCGATCAACACCGTGGCCTTCAGCGCCGATGGGACGCTCATCGCCACCGGATCGGCGA